>JANJUN010000065.1 GCA_024710565.1 Candidatus Altimarinota bacterium
CTTAAATCTTTCTTTTTTTACTTTTCAAACAGTACAAGCAGATACTCCTATATTTGCGAGTGAAAACTACTTTATAGTTACTGCATATTATTCTCCTCTCCCAAATCAAAAATATTATTTTAAATGAAGCTATGAAGCTGATATGAAACTCAACGGAAAATGAGTAGCATGAGCTTCTTGAAAACCAGTGTTTCCTGGAATGTTTGCTGCGCCTAAAAACTACTCTTTTGGAACAAAAATTTATCTTGAATGAATTTGAGTCGGAGAAGTAGCCGATAGATGAGGTGCTATTGTCTCAACAGATCCTTCTGAATCAAGATGATATCAATATGATAGAATCGATATCTGGATGTGACATGGAGAAGAGTGACTGGCAAGAGCTTTAGCTTTTTGAAAAAAAACAATAAAAGGATCCGTAGTTGCCGATTCAAGTACCGAAATTACCATAAACTTAAACACAATTCCTGCTCCTGGAAGTATATTAGCAAAATATGAAGTATCTGAAAACCAAGAAATAAAAAATCCCCTCACTCAAACTCAAGAAACGCTCAGTACTAAAAATCTCATAGGAAAACTCCAAGTAAATCCTCAAAATAGTAAAGAAGCTGATATAAAAAAACTTCAAACTATTTTTAACGAAATGGGAATATACAAAGGTGAAATTGATGGAAAATATGAATCTATCAAAAATACATTCATTACCTACCAAGCATATAGAAAAATAATTTCCTCAAAAAATAGCCCCGAAGCAGGATACTTTTGAGAAAAAACAAGCACACAACTCAATAAAGATTATGTCATCGCTTTGGAAAAAAATAAACAACAAATAGAACAAAAACAAAAAATCGAAGCACAATTAGCAAGTATAAAAAAATCAGTTGATACAAGAGTAGAAAAACATATCAGTAGTATCGGAACTCCAAAAATTTGAGATATCTGAGAAAATGTAAGAAATCTACAAAAAACACTCAAAACTCTCTGATATTTTAAAGTAACCGACACTGCTATTTTTGGAGAAACTACAAAAAAATCTCTTCTCAAATATCAACTTGATAAAGGAATCATCTCTTCTGATAAAGAAGATGGAGCTTGAGTATTTTGACCAAAAACAAAAGAAAGTCTCAAATCAGAATTAGCAATCATTTTAGAAACACAACTCCTGAAAGAAAAAGATTTACTCAGTTATAAAAACAAATAAAAAGATTTCTATAGAAATCTTTTTATTTGTTTTTATTGGTAGATAATTAATTCTTTAAAAATTGTATCATTTCTGGTGAAGAAATACTTCCTCCATCGTGTCCATTGATTTTAGTATCCAATACTATATCATATCCATTATTTTTTAGGAGATTATACATAGGTAATGCATGATCTTTATAGGTTACTAAACCATCTGTTAGTCCATGTACCATATAATATTTTAAATGTTTATTATCTTTATTTACAAAGTTGACTGGACTATTTAATTTTGCTCTTTCGATAAATTGAGGAGTTCATCTTTTTGCTCATAAGAAAGATTCAAGTAAATTGGTGATATCCCCAGCTTCTGTTTTGGTAAAATCTTTTGTTAAATCGGTTGGAGTTGCTATAGGTAATACTTTTTGAAATTTTGGCATTGGAACATTCCAAGGACAAGAAGTGTCTTGATAACTCGATTGATTGAGTGTATATTGTAACGCTAAATGTGCTCACGCAGATCATCATCAAACGGTAATATTATTCGTATCAAAGTGGTAGGTATCTTTATTTGCATGTACCCATTGAAGTGCACAATCTATTTCTTGATATACTTTATCATATCCAGAACGAGTAGCATTAGAAAGAGTATAACTAATAGGAATATACGCCATTCCATTTTGGTGGAAATATTTTCAAAAATCTACCATAACTGGACTGTCTTTAGTAGTTCCTTCTACCCATCATCATCCATGAATAATAAAGACTACTGGAACTTTCTGAGTAGACGCAACATTGATAGGTCTATACACATCTAGTTTTTTATCTCACTTATAGGTAATATTTGCTGTTTTTAAATATGGTGGTTGTTTTTGATTTGAAATAGTAAATTCCATTTTTGCCTGTTTCCCAGTATCAAGATCTTTATGGTATCCTATAAAGCTTCAAGCCATTCATACAACGAGATTATCATATTTCCATTCATTATTTACATATATCCAAGGGGGAGGAAGAGGTATCCAATTTGAAGAAATAGAACAACTCGTTGATGGTACCCCAACTTGTTCCATACATCATACCACATTTTTTCAAAGATTTTTACTTACGAGATTTATTTTCTCATCTATATAATAAGTAGTTTTTGTTTCTTGGGTAATTGCATTTTTGTGTTCAAATAGAGGAGTAGTTGCTCATCCTGAAGAAGAGCTACTTGATGAGGAAGTAGTAGAAATTGGACGACAAGCAAAATCTGTAATTTCGCATCCATCTGCATTTTTAAAAACTGATTTTGTATACGATACTTCTCCTGGTTGACAGAGTGGTGGCATTTGTACTGGGCATGAAATAGGTGCTGGACATTCATATTTTACTAACTCACATCCATTCGCCGTTTTATAGGTTCATTTTGCGATAGGATTTCCATTTTTACAAAATGGTGGATCTACCATAGGACATACTTGATTTTTTATTTGACACTCATATTTCATATATTCACATCCATCAGTAGTTTTATAGCTTCCTTTTACTATTAATTCCGTTCCTTCCTTACAAAGTGGTGGATCTAATACCGGACATTCTGATGGTTTTTTCACATTACAATTTCCCAATAATTCACATAAGAAATTATCTACATCCGTATTATTTTCTAATTCTGTTTGGATTTTTTGTATTCCACTATCTAAATAAGATAGCATTTGTGAGATCGTTGTATTTGATTTATATTTTGACCCAAGTGTTTGTAATTGTCCTTTTACTTGTGTTAAAAGTAATTTATATTTCGCATCATCATTGAACTCTTTTCTCATAGAAACGAGTTTATTTAAAAATATATCCAGTTTATCTTGATTTGGTACTCCTAAAAATGTCTGAGAAGTCACACTAGAAGTTTCTGTTACATTTACACTACAAGCAGAAGATGATGGACAAATAAAATAATGATATTTCCCTCCATTTGAAAAACAATCACTTCTTTTGTAGTTTGAAAATTCTTGGTTATATTTTTCTTTTAAATTAGTACACTCTGATTGAGAGGTATATCCATCAGAAAGTATATTTCCTTCTTTGGTTTGTTTATCAAGCTCTGTTTGTGAGATACTTGAGGCAAATGTATTTGATACTCAGATAAAAGCTATCAATACCGTCATAAAACATAATATTTTTTTCATATATGTATGGAGAAGTTAGAAAATAAAACAAAATACGATTTTTCCTTGTTTGTATATCAAAATAATAATATAAACAGTAAAATTGTAATATATTTTCTTGAATATGTCAAAAAAAATTGAAATTCATAAAAAAATACTATAATAATGTCATCAATATTTATTAATTACTATAATATGTTAGAAAAAGCAAAAACTTGAATTGAAAAATCCCTTCATCATCTGGAAGTAGAATTTTCTAAACTACAAGCTGGTAGAGCCAATCCTGCAATGATTGAAGATATAAGAGTTGATAGTTATGGAAGCTTAACTCCTATTAAAAATGTTGCTTCAATAAATATTCTTGATTCACAAACTTTATCAATTCAACCTTGGGATAGAGGTCAAATTCACTCAATAGCAAAAGCTATTACAGATGCTGGAATAGGACTCAACCCTCAAACTATGGCTGATAGTGTTCTTATAAGAGTTCCTGCAGTTACTGAAGAAAGAAGAAAAGATCTTTGTAAAGTAGCAAAAAAAATGTCTGAAGAAGCAAAAGTTTCAGTTAGAACTGCGAGACAAGATAGTTTAAAAGATATTAAAACAGCAAAAGACGCAAAAGAAATTACAGAAGATGATGTAAAAGATTTTGAAACAAAACTTCAAAAAATGGTAGATGATGCAAATAAAAGTATTGATGCACACCTAAAGAAAAAAGAAGAAGATATTATGAAGGTATAATAAAACAGAGTAAAATGAACGTTTTTAAAGAAAAATGTACTCTGTTGATATATTTAAAAAACATCAAAAAAAAATTTGTATTTTTAAAAAAATCCCTATAATTGGCAGGTATTTTGAAAAATTCAAAAAAATATTTATAATTTATTATACTGTATATGGCAAAAGGGAAAAGAACTTACGTTGGGTTTTACTCAGAAGAAACTGGAAATTTAGTACACGTTACTAATATTAACAAAAAAAACTTTGGTCCAGGAGAAAAACTTTCTTTGAGAAAATATAACAAAATTACCAAAAAACACGAAGTGTTAAAATTAAAAGAAATTAAAAAAGGGTAATAACTTTTTTAAACCGGTGTCTCAACAGCACCGGTTATTCAATTTAAAAATAACTATTAAAAACTATGAAAACAGCTTTTGAATCTAAACCAGGTACGGTTTTAAGAATTGACTCAGAATTATTTTTTGTTTCTAAATGGGAATACCATAGAGCAGGAAGAGGTGCTACTACTATCAAAATGAGATTAAAAAATCTTTTCAACGGATCTATGACTGATAGAACTTTCGGATGAGAAGATAAAATGGATGATGTTATATTAGAAAGAGCAAGATTTGAATACCTTTATGGTGCAGGTGGAACCTACGCGTTTATGAACCAAGAAACCTATGAACAAATTGAACTTGATGAAGAAACTATTGGAGATATGAAATATTTCTTAATCGAATGAGATACTGTTGATATTCAACAATTTGAAGGAAAATTTGTGGGACTTGTACTTCCAACAAATGTAAAACTTACTATTGCAGAATGTGATCCTGGAGTAAAAGGAAACACTGCTGATGGAAAAGTTACAAAAGATGCTGTTACTAATACTGGTTTAACTATAAAAGTTCCTGGTTTTGTAAATCAATGAGATGAAGTTATTGTAAACACTGAAACTGGTGATTATATGGAAAGAGCAAAATAGTATAAAAAAAAGAAATTCTAACGAATTTCTTTTTTTTATACTATTTCTCAATTTAATACCCAAGCATCAATTCATGTAATTTTTATTTTTACAATATCTCCTATTTTTACACCGTCTTTTTTTTCAAAAAATACTTCTTTAAAATTTCTCGTTCTCCCAAAAAAATATTCATCCTTTTCTCAAGAAATAAGTATGTCCTCTTCTCTTCCCATCATAAGCTGTCCTCTTTTTTGTACATTTTCTTCTAAAACACTATTTAACATATGCCATCTTTCTGCTTTAACAGCATCAGGAACATCATCTGGATAGATTTTCGAAGCAATAGTTCCACTTCTCACAGAATATCTCGCTATATAAACAAAATCAATTTCTAACTCTCTTATTGCATTGATAGTATCTTGAAACATTTCTTCAGTTTCTCCACTGTATCAAACAATGATATCAGTTGAAATAGAAAAAAGTGGATCTTTCCTTCTCAAATATTCAACCATTTTTTTAAAATCCGGATAGGTATGTCTTCTATTCATTTTTTTCAAAATTTCATCATTTCCAGATTGAAGTGCTAAATGTAAATAATTACAAGTAGCATCAAGTTCAAAATGAGCATCGAGTATATCTTGAGTCATATCGTGAGGATTTGATGAAGTGAAGCGAATTCTATCGATTCCATCTATCACGTCAATATGATCTAAAAGTTCTCTAAATGGCGAAACTCCAATTCCAGCATTCCACGCCATTTTTTCTTCACTCCAAAGTTTTGAGTTTTTTTGTTTTCCATAACTATTTACATTTTGACCAACCAGTGAAATTTCTTTTACCCCATTTTGAGCTAATTTTTTTATTTCTTCAATAATTTCATCGTGTTCTCTCGATATTTCTCTTCATCTGGTATATGGAACGATACAAAAAGTACAAAAATTATCACATCCTGTTTGTACTATTACAGAAGCAGAAAATTTATTTTCTCTGAGTTGTGCTTGTTTTAAATAATCATCAAACTTATCATCACTTCCAATTTTTTCCCCATAAATATGAGTAAGAATAAAATTAAGGTATTTTACTTCTTCAATTCTCAGAGTAAAATCCAAATTTGGCATACGAGGAAATAATTTGTCATCATTATTAAAAATACCGGAAGTATCCTTTAAATATTCTATTTTTTTTGCTTTATTTCTTTCTATCTCTCCAAGTAGATACTTCTTATTCATTCATGTTTTTCTCACCATACATCCAGTGATCCCAACTATGATTTTTTTCTCATTTTTTTCATTAAGATTTTCTATTTCTTTTAATAATCAAAAAACCCTATCTTCTCATTTTTGTCTGACACTACAAGTATTCAGTATGACTAAATCAGCACTTTTATAATCAGAAGTTCTTGAAAGTCCTGCCTGAAGTAAAATCATATTTATTTTTTCACTATCCGCTTGATTCATCTCACAACCAAATGTCTTTATATAATATTTTCTCATCGTATTTTTCGTTATAATAAAACTAAATCTTGTAGATTTGATTATATAAAAAAAAAATTACCAAGCAAACTTTTTTACTTGGTTTTAAAAATACATGTATTTTTTATTTTTGTTTTAATTACCTCAGTACATAAGAAAATAGTTAAGGTATAAATGTAAGTATCTCATCTGAAATCTTACATTTATATTAAACTATATTTTTTATTATTTGTCAAATTTATTTTATACTTTTATTTCAGAAATATCTTTTTGAGGTTGTCATAAAGCATATCATTGAAGCGCGTCAATTCATATAACATCACATATTAATCTGATCTTTTCGGAATCAACAAACTCTGCTGTTACTTTTACTCAAACATCATGAGAGGCATCGACTATTCCAGCTAACATTTTTTTTGTTGGAGAGGCAAATTTATTGGCTTCATTATCGATAAAAGAGAAAATTATTTCTTTTTTATCGGTAATCTTTTCAGGTGAATCACATCAGATAAAAGCATCAATATATTTCTTAAGATAGAGATATTGTATCGAGAGTTTTTTTGATAACTGTGAAATCTCCCAATGAACCGTTAAAAGGTTTTTAGAATCACTATCTCCTATATAATTTGCATTTTCATGTATATTTTGATTAATTTTCAATCTCGTATGCAATAAAAAACTGAGTCTTTCTATCTCTTCTTTTAATCTCTTATTTTCTCATGATAACGATTGTATCATTTTTCCATCAATTTTTAAGTCATCTATAATACCCGAACTCAAAAAATCTATCAATCTATTTATATTAGAACTATTGGCTCAAAAATCATCCATAGCAATTCTAAATCACATTTCTCTGAGTTTCATGACTCCATTAATATTATTTTGATTATCTTCGGTCCATTCTCATTCTAAAATCTCAAAAGTAATTCTTTTAGGAACAATATGATACTCCTCTAATTTTGATTGAATAAATAAAAGTATTTCATCTTGTGAAAGGTCATCCCCAGAAAGATTTATAGAAAAATTTGCTTTATTGGTAGAGGCATAAGCAAATACCTTTTCAATCATAATGTAGGCTAATTTATCCAATCTTCAGAATTTTTTTGCTACTGATAAATATGGGAGTGGAGAATCATATATTCCATCCTGTGTTTGAACTCTCATCAAAGCTTCATATTTGATAACTTTTCCCGTTTTTGTATCTATAATTGGTTGAAAAAATGGAACCACTTTATCATCTTCGATTGCTTTATCTAAATTTCTCAAATATTCTAAATCTTTTTTATCTTGAGAAAGATCATTCATTTGTTCACTATAATAGGCATGTTGTCCTCATTTTTTACGCGCATAAGAAAGTGCTGAACTTGATTTTTCAACAATTCTTTCTAATTCATTGACAACAATTCAAATAAAAAAATCCAATTTAAACTCAATTCCTCAAGCAATAACTTTTAATGCATTTATTTTTTGAATAATTTCGTCTATTTTTTCATTATTTTTGATAATAATTCAAAACTTTGCTCATGAGAGTCTAAAAATATTTCAAGCCAACTCAGGTATACTTGAGAGTGCTTGTCAAACATTTTTCATATATTCATCTCCATGATCATAACTATATCCATTATTGATACTTTTTATGGTACTGAGTTTTAAATTAATAAAGGAAATAGGCTCTTTTTGTTCTAAAAGTAATGTCTTTAATTTTGCCTCATTTGGTAATCATGTTCCTTGATCTAAAAATGAGTCTCTCTTTTTTAAATATCCAGTAATAATATTTTTTATATTAATAACGATATAAGTACTTTCTTGTTGAAAAATTTCTTTAAATTTTGCTTCACAAATTTTTGGATAGGAAAAAACTAACTTATATCCATTAAACAAATCAACGATGTAACAGGCAATTCCATTATGCAATTTCAGTCTTTTTTTAATAATTCCCTCGATATCAGCTTTATGAATATCTTCGCCATGAGGAAATTCAAATATAGTCGTTTCAGCAATTCAATGAAATACTTTACTAGATAAAATTTCTGAAATCTTTTTATTTATCTCTTCGTCTGAAATAGAATTTTTACTCAATGCGTCATCAAGTAATTTTTGCAGTAAATCATCAATAGCGTTTCTTACGATAGGTTCATATCATTTTCTATAATCAATTACTTTTTTTTCTCAAAACGTAATGACTTGCTCATAAGTAAAATTACAGTTGTTAATTTTCCCACAGTTTCCAATATCTTCACATTTACACAATGTATAAATAAGTTTATGAGACCCTATTCTATGATAATACTCCTCTAAATCCTTCCCATATTTTTCATACTCAAATTTGTCTCCATTCATCTTTGAAAATACAGAAAAATGTTCTAAAGACAGATCTTGATACTCCTCACCGAAACAAAATGCATAATAATACGCTATAGTGAGATAAATTCTTGAATATGTATGAAGGAGTTGTGAAGCTATTTTATTTTTTTCTATATATGTCGTAAGTTGAGTTAAAAATTTCTTTATTTTAAGATTGAGTTCTAGTTTTCAAGAAGTATTATCCATAGGCGCCAACCTAGAAACTATTAAATCAAATGTTTTTAATTTAAAAAATTCAAAGTTATAATTATTAAATTTTGGAAGACTGAGTAAAAAATTTCAAAAATTAAGAAGCTCTGTTTCTTGTAATTCTGGTAAAAACATAACCAAATGATGAATACTTTCAAATCTTGCAGAAGTAATTTCTTGAGGTTGAGACATAAAATCAGTAATTGCCTTTTGAGCATAAGTTTTCTCTGTCAAGTGCATATATTTTTCGCCAAAATAAATATTGGCAAATATATTATTACAAATAGTTTCAAGTTCCATAATAGATACTTCCCTTGGATGAGTATTTAAATTTGGAATAGTTGAAAAAAAATTTTCGGTAACGTCTTGTAAATATGCATTATCTAAGACTTCCTGAGTATTAAATAGTTCATTTTTGTTTTTATAAAAGTCTTTTATTTTATTTATCATAACTAAAATGGTATAGGAAAGATTTCCATAAAAAATCCCCTCCATATACTCTATCTTATGTGGGTTTCATCAAAAAGCAGTATCGAGTGCATTTTGATAAGACTCAATTTGTTTTTTTATAATTTCACTAAATCATAAAATGATTTCATCCAATATTTTCCCCTCTGTTGAAATATAGAGTGTGTGTGAAAAGTTAATTCAAAATCTTGCAATAAGATATTCAAGTTGCTGATTTTTTTCAAATGTAAGTTTCTCTTTTTGTTTTAATTTATTTTTTAATCCTATGATTTTTTCTGTGAGTAATTTGGTAAATTTTGGGATCAAATTTTTCCTTACAGAATCAACTTCATTTAATATACAAAGAGTGTTCACTAAATCACTGAGATTTAAAAATGATTGGTAATAATTTTCTTGTTTTTCAGGGGTATTATTATGATGCAATATATTTCAAATAATATGATCAACAAGTTTTCAAAGGAGGTCTATATCATAGGTATTCAGGTCTTGCAAAATACCATTATATTTCCCAAAAGAGAGCAGAAAGAAGCAAAATGATATTTCCTCAAAAGAAAAAATTCCGTTATTGTTTAAAATATTATTAATATTATGTTTTATGTAATTATTCGCTTCTTTTAAAAATGATTGATTATTGAGAAGTGCTTGGATATCTTCTGGAATAGTCGAATATGCTGCATAATTTTCACTTAAATACACAAAAACTGCCTCAAAATCATCTTGAGAAAGAAGAGTGTCGACACTTTCAGATACATCATTTTTTATCCTATTGAGAATTTCTTGTATTCATTTTGGATATTTTGTAAATGTTTGATTTTCACAATCATCAAGCTTTATATTCATACTTTTGTTATTAAAACAAATATTTCCCTATTTCCATTTTCTCATAGTAAAAAAGATGGTTTTTCGAGAACTATTTTTACTCATTTTTTCTGTAATTGCAAGACAAAATGCGTAAAAGTTTCTTTGATAATTTTTTCATCTTTCACCACTCATTTTTTAGTAATATAATGATTCCCCACCTCAAATTGGGGTTTAAAGAGTAAAATCGCTTTAGTCTCTGCATTCATAAGATCTATGATAAAATCAATAATCATATGAAGGCTAATGAACGACACATCACAAACGATACAATCAATTTGATTTGGGAGGAGATTTTTATCAAGAATTCTGATATCTGTATTTTCGATACTTACTATCTTTTCATGGTTTCGTAATGTATGATGTAATTGAGAAGTTCCTACATCAACCGCATAGATTTTTTGAGCTTGTTTTTCGATGAGTATTTGAGTAAATCCTCCAGTGCTTGCGCCTATATCAAGACACACACAGTCTTTGACTGAAATATCTTCATGTTCTAAAAAATGTTTTAACTTAAGAGCACTTCTCGAGACATAATTAATTTCATCGATATGATGAATTACTTTATCTCATTCTTGCACTTGATGGGCAGTTTTGGTGATAATTTTTTTATTTACTTCAATTTTTTCTTGCTCAATAAAAAATTGAGCTCTATTTCTAGAAACTCATAATTTTTGTGAAATATATTGATCAAGTCTCATATTTTTTTAATGTAAATCTGTATTTATTCTTGATTCTTGAGGGAGAATTTGTCCCATATATTTACTTCATTTTCTTTTATCGTAGGTTACATCCACCTTTCATAAAATACTTTCAAAAGCAAATTGTCCGATTCTCATTCCAGGATAAAGTGCAACTGGCACTTCATTAATATTGGTAATTTCTAAAGTAATCGTTCCTTCAAACCCTGGATCAACAAATCCAGCCGTTGAGTGGATAACAATACCAAGTCTTCCTATAGAACTTCTTCCTTCACATCTTGCTACGAGATCATAGGGAATTCTTATTTTTTCCATAGTTACTCATAAAACAAATTGTCTTGGATGAAGAATGAAAGGAGTTTTTTCATCTAAAATAACTGTTTCGATATGATTTGCATCAACTCCAATATTTGGATCGATCAGAGTAAGATTATCCCTTTTATAATATTTAAAAGTATTTCCGAGTCTAAAATCGAGACTTGCTGGTCAAATTTGTGTAGTAATATCGTATCATCAAAGAGATTCTACTTGTAACTCTCAAGAATTGAGGTATTTTTTTATTTCGCTGTCTGATAGTATCATAATAAAGAGTTAATAATAGATTAATTTGAAGTTCAAGAAAGTGTATTTCCAGAGTTCGTTGATGGAACTATATCTCCAATACTATTTCCAAGTTCATTCAGGCTATTCATAGTATTGTTAATAGCTTGAGTCGTTTCATCAATAGCTTGTGAGGTTTTTTCTACATTGGTTTGAATAGTTTCTATTTTTTGCTTGGTTTCTCATACTTGCGACTCAACACTTTGTTTAATTTGTAAGGCAGAATCTTTGGTTTCTTTATATTTCCCCATAACATCAAATTGAGTAATAAATTCTTGGAATTCGTCTCTGATTTGTATCACGGCATTATTGAACCCTGTAAGTCCAACTTTTTCTCATACATATGAAGAAACTGAAGGGAGAGCAAAAATGGAAATAATATAAAATACCACAGATGCTAAAAGAAATAAAATAACTTTTTTCATACTCTAAAAATTAAAAAAGTATATTACGCTTGGTAATATACTTTTAATTAAACTTTTGTCAAAATTTTAGTTCCCACCAAAGATATCTTCAACATTGATGTGGTCATTTTTTAATATTTCTCTGAGTTCTAAAATCTCTTTTTCATTGATTTGAGCCTCTATATTTTTTGTTTCTCAAATTTTTCTATTTTGTATATTCAAATGTGTCAATTTTTGGTGAAGTTTTTGTTTTAATTCTTCTGCATTTTCTGATTTGAAATCAACTATATTTCATAAATTGATTTGAGAAACTTCTGCTTTCACAAATGTATGTTTTTCACAACTTTGACACATAATATCGAGGTTGATACTCGTTCCAGCAGCTCAAACAATTTCAATATTATTCTCTACTACTCATGAAGAACAATTCGGACATCTAAAGTTCGCAAGAAGCGAATCAAGAAGGGTTTTTAGCATTTGGTAATTCATATTTATTTTTATTAGATACTAATTTCTATAATTATATCACGAAACTAAATCAAACTCAAAACTTTTTGAACTCTTTGTATTGACTTTTCTCTTCCAAGTATAAAAATTAATTCAAGTGCTCCTGGAGAAAATTCTTCTCAAGATAAAGCGACTCTTACTGGCCACAAAACTTGACCATTTTTCATACCTGCTTGCATAATTTTTTCTACAAAAATATTTTTTATTTCGTCAATACTTTCAAATTCTCATGTTTGAGATTGTAAGACTTTAAGTGCTATTTCTAGTCCAGATTTTGCAATAGAAATATCTTCTATTTTCATTTTTGGATTTACAAGTAAACTTTTCATTTTATCACTAACTTCAAAGTCATTATAAAAAAATGGAGTTAAACCTTTAAAATCTTTTAAAGTGACAAGTCTAGTTTTTAATTCTGAAATAATTTTTTCGTTGTATTTTCTGTCAGTCTTTGAAAAAATATTTAGATAGAAATCATTTTCATAGGTTTCTAAATATTTTTCTAGTTTTTCGTATAGTTTTTCCAAACTCATATTTTTTATCACATTTGAGTTTACCCATTTAAGTTTATCCATGTCAACGAGAGCTCCAGCAGAACTCATTTTTTCCAGTTTAAAATCAAATTCTCTATAATTTTTTTCAGGGTTTCAAGCTCTCCATTCTTCAAATCAAGCATTTATCATATTACATAAAAAGTCTTGTATAGCTTCCACTAAATATCCATCTTCAAAATAAAATTCAACATTCGCCTCAACATCTTTTCTTTTTGAGAGCTTTCTTCTTGAGTCTCCATCCATTTTAACTAGTGGTGAAATATGAGCATATTTTGGTGGAGTCCATCACATCGTTTCAAAAAGTTGCAGGTGAAGCGGAAGCGAAGCAAACCATTCATCTCATCTAATAACTAAAGTCGTCCCCATAAGATAATCATCAATTATATGTGCAAAGTGATATGTTGGAAGCCCATTTACTTTCATAATAACGATATCTAAGAAATTCTCTGCTATCTGAACTTCTCATTTTATCTCGTCTTGAACTTGGATTTTTTTTACAATACTTCCTTCTGATTTATATCTAATCACAAATTCTTTTCACGCATCAAGTTCTTTTTTTATTTCTTCAAAACTCGCATTTCTATAGCGAGAATATTCTCCATAAATTCATGTTGGCACTTTTGAGGCTTCTTGAATCGCTCTGATTTCAGTAATTTCATCTTCGCTTAAAAAGCAAGGATA
>JANJUN010000066.1 GCA_024710565.1 Candidatus Altimarinota bacterium
GTATTCATAATCAAAGCTTCTAGCAAACTTTGTCATATTTTCCATATCATAACGGAATGAAAATCCTTTGGAAAGCTTTCTTTTTGCATAAATTTCTAAGAGTTCTTCTGCTACTTTTTGGACATCTTCTCCAACCTTTTCTAGTTTTTTTGACCATTCTTTTGTAGAAAGTCCGGTAAGGTTTGGATGTTCATTCCCAATATATTTGCTCACTCTTGTTGTTTCTGTGATAGGAACAAAGAGTTTATCATTGTTTTTATAATGAATTTCTAGGTATTCTTTTTTTGAATTTCCGAGTTCTTTTTGGACAATTCATTCAAAGATTCAAATCCCGTGATCTATATGTACGACATAATCTCCAGGCTTGATTTGTAAGAGTAAATCAAGGTTTTGACTCAGAGATTTTTTGACTCTTTTTTTTACAAATATTTTAGACAAATTATCATCGCAAATAATGATTTCATTTTTTGATTTAAATGACTTTAAAATATTTAAATCAGTGGTATGAATCTCAATATTTTCTATATTATTGTATTCTAAAAAAGTTTCTAGAGGAGTTTTATTTTTTGTATAAACAAGTACTTTTGTATCTGATTTTAGGATTTTGATAAGGTTTTCTAAATTGTCTATAAAAAGATCTGTGATATCAAGATTGATCTGTTCAATAGAAGGGTTTTTGAGTATATCTAAAGCAAAAATATTTTCGAGTTCTCAAAAATTTGGAGCTCACTCTAGTATATCAATATTGTCTAGAATAAGATTTTTTTGTTTGATTCATTCGAGTAGTTCTTTATTAAAAGAATTTTCCAGAGAAAAAAAGTTTATATCTTCTATTTTTCAAAGAGTGATTTTGTCTACATTTTTTGAATAAATTCCGTTTTCTATAAAGATACTTTCTACTGAATCTCACCAAAAACTTACGAGAATCGTTTCTTTTTTCCTTTTTAATTTTATAGACAAGGTATCTCATGTTTTTTTATAGTTTCATCATTCTAAATGTTCACTGAAGCTATACCCAAAATCATTTAATTTTTTTAAGAGTTCATCTATTTCACATGGCGTATCTTTTTCTAAAGTGATAGAATATTTATTTTCCAGTTCCCAATTATTTGGTAATTTGGCAAAAAATACATCGTAATTTACTATGAAGTTTCCGTTATCGTTTTTGGCAAAATCTAAAAGCTGAGACAAGCAAGTTATCTCAGTGATTGGTGAGTTTAGGTATGTAAATATTTTCAAATATTTTTTTATATTTTCGTCTTTTGTGATAATCAAATTACTTGTAGGGGCAATGCCTTGTGCTTGCCCTAAATTTTCTTTTATCAAAAGACTTCTGGAAAATATATTTCAGGTGTTGAGGTAGTGCATGAGGAGGTATTTTTATTAGTTTCAAATAATTAATATTTCTCAATTTTTAATCAGACCATTGCTGAATTCATTTCAAAATCTTCAATTTTTCAGTCACTAAATTCAAATATATTTATATTATCAACTATGTATTTATCTTGAATTGGTAAGTAATAATTTTTTCTATCTACACAAAAAATTATTCACTTAATATTTTTTTTACTATTGAAATAATTTAAAAAATTTACATCATTAAAAGGGTAAATTTTTTTTTCTGGTTTTCAATTTATAATATACATACTTGGTAGAATATTATATTCAATATAAAATATAATTTCTATATTTTTATTATCTCAATATTTATCAATAATATTACTATTATATAAATTTATCTTTTTATAATGTTTTTCAAAATTAGAGTATGTATTATTTTTTAGATTTTCATATTTTAGAGTTGATTTATATTTATAACTTCTAGAGGGTATTTTATTTTTTTCTAATTCTTTTTCCATATCACGAACAATGCCTCCATCAATATATTTATTATGCTCAATCATTAGCTTACTTCATTTTTTTGTTTCTGAAGAATCTACATAGAAATGTTCAATTCAATATATATTTTTTTCAGAAATAAAAATCAAGTCTGGTCAAAGATGTTCATATTCAAGAAAATCATAATTTAATATTTCATCAAACCATTCACTATTTCATAAGAATGGGGTAATTCAATTATTTATTAACGAATTATAAATCTGTTCTCAGTCTTTATTCATAATCATTTATCTATTTAAATTAATAATTTTTATTCTCATTTAAGTTCTTTAATTTTTTGTTCCCATTTTGGAGCATCAGTTTCATTTAATATCCATTCCATTGTATAAATATCTCTTATCACATGAACAGGATAATCTCTTTCAAAATCATCATTTTTTATAGTTTCATATCTAATAAAAGATATAATACATGAGTTTAAAATTTTACTATAAAATATAGAGTGTATTTCATCTCATTTTTGTAAAAATCCTAATGCTTTATTTTCATTATTCATACAATCTTTCTTTTTCTCATATAAATCACTTTCTTTTTCTTTTTTCATTTCTAAAACTTGTTTTTCAAGTTCAGCAATTTTTTTATCTTTTTCTCAATTCCAGTCAATAGAACAACTTGTTAAAAGTAATAATAAACTGATAATTAATATTTTTTCCATACAATTAAATTAAAAAATAAATGATAAACTACTTTAATTTATCATTTTCCTGGAGTCAGGAAAATGGTTTCTTCTCTATTTTATCTCATAAGATCATTTTGTCCCCTCCGACAAAATGATTGACTTTTTACCGGATCCGGTAAAAAGTCCTTAAAACTAAACCTTCTTAAAAAACTCAGTTCTTAAAACCATTTTTCCTGATTCGATTATTCCTTCTTCGTCAGTGAGGCGAATATTTTTAAATTTATCACCTCTTTTGATATCAGGAGCTCATTTTACTTTGAGGTCTTTGATTGCAATTACGGTATCTCCGTCAGCTAATATATTTC
>JANJUN010000068.1 GCA_024710565.1 Candidatus Altimarinota bacterium
TCTTTTGTATAATTTTGAAATGAAACAAAAGCAATGATTGCTAAAATTGCAAGAATAGAGATAACAATGATGAGTTCTACGAGGGTAAAACCGTGAAAATATTTTTTTTGTTTTTTCATATAATAATGATAATAAATAAAACTCTTATAGGATAATGAATTTTCTATTTTTCGCAATAAAAAAAGTAATAAAAAACATTTTTGTCACTTTTTTAAAGTTTTATAGTTTTTATATTGATTTAGGGAAAATAAAACCTATAATATATACATTATTTTTTAATAAATTTCTTATGAATTCAAAAAATAAAATTATGCTGGGAATGTTATCATTCATGATGCTTTCTTTAGCGATACTTCCAAATCTTCAAGCAGATGTGGAACAAGCAAGTATTGATTATGCCAATACTTTAGCAAAAAATGGAATTATTGTTGATAATTCAACGAATCCTAAAAAATATAATCTTTGAGATACGATTACCAGAAGGGAGATGCTCAAAATTATGATGAATCTTTCTGGAACATCTGTTTGACAAATATGTGAACAGAAATTTAGAGATCTTCCTTCTTCAGATTGGGGATGTAAATACGCTATGAAAGCGTTAGAGCTCTGATTTATTGCTCCAAATAATACTTTTAGGCCCAACGCAGAGGTTTCAAAAGTAGAAGCACTCAAAATGATTTTTAAAGCAAAAAATATTCAAGCTAATCCTTCTTCAGATTGGAGAGTTTGATATGTAGAAAAAGCCTCAGAGCTTGGATATATAGAAAAATTTAGTGATTATAATACTCAAGCAAAAAGAAGTTTTGTATTTCAAATAGGGGCAAAAACGTTTTCTTCTCTTGCAGAAGTGAAAGAAGAAGTGCTTTCTTATGAAAAACCAAAACTTTTTATCGAATTTGATGTTGCGATGAATCAAGCTTCTGTAGCCAAAAATATATCTATTTATCCTCAAGTAGAATTTACTTCTGCTTGGGTTGATGATAAAAATCTAGAGCTTGTTATCAATGATATTATCACGAAAGAAACAAATTTTTTAGTGAATATTTTTGATACAGCACTGACTTCTTCGGGAAAAAAATTGGAAAAACCGTATTCAAAAACATTTAAAGTTGATGGAGAGGCGATGATTGAATTTGTGACTCCTATAGGAACTTTGACTGATACATATCAAAATATTACTGTAAGATTTTCAAAACCTATGGTAACGCTTACCAATCTTGATAATCAAACAAAATGTCCTATCGAAATTACTCCAAATATTCCAGGGAAATGTGTATGGATTACCACTTCTACTTTTCAATTTAGACCAGAGGCATGATTTCCAACAGGAGGAAAATACGAAGTAAAAATTCCTGCTTGAATTCAAACTCTTTCAGCAGATGTAACGAAAAACTCAAAAACTTTTGAAATAATTACCCCTGAGTTTCAACTTCAATCAGTAAATGATAGTTCTTTACAGGATACATTACAAAAAGATACCCCACTTCAATTTGTTTTTAATGATGAAGTTTCTTTATCACAATTTCAAAAGAATTTTACACTTACTAGTAGATCAAATGATACGCTTAATTTTACTTATTATAAGGCAGAAGATGCATTAGAAGAGAGTAAAAATATAGTATCGGTATTTCCAAAAACATGAGATTGGGGATATTCAGCATCGTATAATTACACCCTTTCAAAAAATCTTACTTCTCATAGAGGAAATGTTGGTATGAAAGCAGATGTACAAGGTGTATTTACTACGAGTGATTTTCTCATATGGTATTATCCTTTTGTTTTTGTAAATCCAAAAGCAGAAGAAAAATTTGATCATATGAATCTCAGATATTCTTCAAATAAAGAAATTATTACCAAGAAAAATCCAGGAATTGTTTTTCATTTTGACAAGGAAATGACGCTTGATAAAAGTATTTTTTCTACAGATATTCCTTTTGAACTCAATTATTCAACCAATCATGATAATGAGCAGGGAGATTTTCAAATCGATAAAAAAACAATAGTGCTTACTTTTTGAGAAGAAATTTCTTCAGAAGTAAAAGTAAAAGTGAATATTTCAAAACTTTCTTCATCAAAAGATATTGCTCTCACATTTAAGACAAAATCAGATAATTCAATTGTTTCTTATAAACAAATCAATTATAAAAAAGCATGTTTGCAAACGACTTCATCAATATTACCAAATGTTGGAGCTCACTTTTTATTTGATAAATATGGGAAAATTGATTATTTATTTGATGTGAATGAGTGGACAAAAGATCCAGATTGTACGTATGAACCATGAAAAAATAAATATATTCTCAATACGAGGTTACATCCAAATATGAGTTATAAACTTACTATAAAATCAACTCTTCCAGATAATGATAATTATCCTTTAGAGAAAGATTATACCTATACTTTTACGACACCAAAAGCTCAAAATGAAGATAAACAGGTTTCTATTATTGATGGAAGAAATAATATACTCGTTCCCAATGATATATTTCCACTTTCTGTAGGAATAAGAACTATCAATTTGAAACAAGCTCAAGTGAAAGTATGTCAGGGAGATTTAGATATTTCCTCAGAAAATTATATCAAAAATACAGAGTGTAATACCCAAGTTATCGAAGTAAATGATCTTGGAATGAAGCCAAATATTACCGTTATTGATATTGCAAAAATCCTTCAAAAACCTTTGAGTAAATCATATATTACTCTTGAAGTAGAGAAAATAAAAGCCGATAAAACCGAATATGAGGCAAAAAATCCTTACTCTACCTCAAAAGCAAGTTTTATTGTGAGTCATGTTGCCGCAACCATAAAATCTGGAAAAAATAATATCATGTGGTTATATAATTATTCTTCAGGGGAAAATATTACCGATGAAGTAGAAAAAATAGAAAGTTATACCGTGAAATATAACTATGGAATTGTTTGAAGAGAAAGTCAGGAAACGGTATTCGAAAAAGAAATCGGATTTGTTGCAAGAAAAGAGGGAATATATGAACTCAAAGATCCTAACTTTCAAAAACTTCTTATCACCCTTAAAAATGGGGAAAAGGTATTTTTAGATAATCTCTATGCTTCGTATTATGCAAATGAAGAAATATATAATTATTTAGCAACTGACAAACCTATTTATAAAGCAGGAGAAACGGTAGAAGTTTCATGAATATCAAGAATTTTAGATGCTAAATGATACCAAGTAAATACCAAAGAAATTTCTGTTGTTGCTCATGATGCACGTTATAAAGAGATTTTTAATATGACGCTTACTCCAAATTCACTCGGAGCATTTTCTTTCCAAATTCCGCTTTCAAAAGAAGCTACACTTGGAAATTATAGTCTTTCTGTAGGATGAAATACACTTTCTTTTGCTGTAGAAGAGTATGAAAAACCAGACTTTGAAGTAAAAACAAAAGCACAAAAAGAGGTCTATACATTTAGCGAAACTCCAAAAATAGACGTAGAAGCGAATTATTATATTGGACTTCCAGTCGCGAGTGGACAAGGGGATTATACTCTTTCAAGTGAAGATTTTTATTTTGATGGAGGAAAGACAACAGGATATATTTTTTGAGAAGAGAGAAATTTTTGGTGAGGATATATGAGAGATTATTCAACCAAAGGGTGATATTATAATAGTTCATCCCAAACAGAAAAATCAGGAAAATTTATTCTTGGAAGTCTTGGGAAGACAACTCTTTCACTTGATCTAGAAAAAAGTTCAAAAGATAAAATCTATACTCTTTCAACCACTATTACCGATCCAAATACCAAAAAATCTATTGCTTCAAATACGACATTTACAGCGATTAGAAGCAGTGTATTTGCATGACTTCAGTTTGATAAATATTATTATGCTTACAAAGATAGAGCGAATATTTCTTTTGTTTCTGTCGATATAGATGGAAATAAACTTTCAAATCAGAAACTGAATTATAAGGTGTATAAAGTTGATTATACGTATGATGAAAATACATTTCAATATGACTCAAAAGATACTTTAGTAAGCGAAAAAACAATTACTACAGGATCAAATTGAGAATTCAAGGAAACATTTGATTTTACCCAGTATGGAGAATATAGATTTGAAATCAGTTTTGGAGAATATACAACTACGAAAACAATCTATGTTTCTGGAGGTGATATTTTAAGACCAGATCAAGAAGAACATTCACTTCAAATCATTTCTGATAAAGAAGAGTATAAAGTCTGAGATACTGCACGTTTTGTTATTGCTTCACCTGTGATTTGAGTAAAAGCACTTATTACGCTTGAGAAAAAAGATATGGTTTTGAGCTATAAAGTAATTGATATAGAAAATTATTCTCAGGAAATAGAATTGCTCATGAAAAAAGAATTTTTACCAAACTTTACTCTTGGGGTATATCTCATAGAAGATGTTCTTTCAAATAAAGAAAGTTTAGAGGCTCTCAAAACTTTGCGTATAGAAATGTTTCAAATAGAACAAAAATTACAAACAGAAGAAAATGAAAATTATATTCCATATAGAGTGTATGATTTAAGTATTCTTCCAGGAGTAAAAAATGAAGATTTTGATACAGATCTCTTGACACAATTAGCAATTTTGAGAGGAAAAGAAAGAGAATTACTCAATAAAGTTCTCCCAAATTATTATATAGGAAATAAAGAGGTACAAATAAATACAGAAAGTATTACTCTTTCTTCTCAAGTAAAACTTGATAAGGTAAGTTATCTTCCTGGAGACAAACAAAAAATAGAATTAACTTTGAGTGATAATAAGGGAAATCCTATTTCTGGAGAAACAACCCTTTCTATTATTGATAGTTCACTACTCGCGTTAAAAGATAATAAAACGGATATCGTAGAATATTTTTATGGTCCTGTTTACCATTCAGTCCAAACTTTTGGAAACCTGACAAACCTTATACAAAGGATAGAATTTCAAGCAGATGAAGAGAATATAATTCAGGAAGAAATGGTATCTAAGTCAAGAAATTTTTGAGTTGCTGTTGAGTCCTCAGCTCCTGAGATGGCGATGGATTCTATGGCATTTTGAGATATGGCAGTAGAAAGTGCTCAATGAGCTTCTTCATCTTCTTCGTCTTCTTGATGAGGTCAAGTTTCTTCAAATGCGACTCGTCTCAGAACTGAATTTAAAGAGAGAGCATTTTATAAAACCAAAGTAAAAGTAGAAAATGGAAAAGCTATTTTAGAAGTACCAAAACTACCGGACAATCTTACGACTTGGACGATTTCAGGATATGCGTATACTTCGGATTCAAAAGTGGGGAATTATACGAGTAATTTTATAGTTCAAAAAGATATCGCAC
This sequence comes from Candidatus Altimarinota bacterium, assembly GCA_024710565.1. GTDB lineage: Bacteria > Patescibacteriota > Gracilibacteria > BD1-5 > UBA6164 > UBA7396. The sequence goes on from JANJUN010000068.1 coordinate 5,304, forward strand.
TCCTTCCACAAATTCCAAGATTTTTTATTGATGGAGATAGGGCTCAAATTTCTGCTTTAGTTGTAAATAATACCAAAGAAACAAAAGAAGTTGAGGTGAAAATTTCTATGAATCATATAAAACCTCTTTGAAATATGGTAAAAAAAGTTTCTGTGTGAGGATGAAGTTCTGCCTTGGTGAGCTTTGATGTTGAAGTTGTTTCGTGAGAAGCAGAAAATACAACGTCTACAAAAATTTCTCTTTCATGAGTTTCTGGAAATCTGCAAGATAGTGTAGAGGTTTCAAAAACTATCTATCCAAGTAAAACAAGTGAATATGTCTTTACTAATGGAAGTACGACTGATCTTAGTTATGAAGAAAAACTTGATTTTTCAAAAGTTTCAAAACAATGAGGATATTTAGAAATTTCCCTTGGAGCAACTATTTTAACCAATCTTACAAAAAATTTAGAGAAAGTACTGTATTTCCCAGGAGAAGATTTGTCTTCAAGACTTACTTTTCTTGAGAATGCTCTAGCACTTGAAAAATTGTATAAAAAATTATGAAAAACTTCTGAGTTTGAAGCGTTGGTTATAAAAGATTATTCGGATATTTCTTATCAGGTGAAAGAGGTGATGACTCTGATTCAATCAGATATAAAAAATTATCTTCAAACGGATAATGGATTTGCATACTTTAAAGATTGTGATACTTGGACTTGGAGTGAAAAATGTTCTGATATGTATCTAACAGCAAAATATCTCAATCTCAATATTTCTGTTTCTTGAGTGAATAATGCTTCTGTTTTAGAATATTATAAAAAAGCACTTTTAGATAAAATCGAAGAAAATAAAAAATATTCTCTTAGTACAACTTCTATACAAGATTTCTTGCCAATTGCATTGTATAAAGATACTTCATTTGTAAATACCTATTTTAAACCAAGTGAGAAGCTTTCAAATTTGGAAAAATTAGAATACCTAGAAATGTATAATCTTTTAGGAACAACTTGAGAAAAATCAAGTATCTATTTACAAGATTTACAAAACTCTATTTTAGTTGAAGCAAGAGGTTCTGTCTTGCCAAGTAGTAGTGCTTTTAGTTCTCATAATAATTCTCTTTCAACAGCAAAAATGATTCAAGTTTTGATTTGAGAAAATGTTGGAGAAAAATTATTAACGGAGAATCTGGTGAGATTTTTACTTTCAAATAGAGATGAGGAAGGGAATTATTATAGCTATCATTTTAGTGAAATTATTCAAGCAATGATTGCGTATGTAGATTTTACAGGAGAACTTGATGGGGTTTCATTTGAAGCAAAAACATATTTGAATTCAAAAGATATTATGACTTCAACTTTTGGAAAAACAAATCTTTTTGATGTTGAGAAAAAAACTTTTGATTTTCAAGATTATCTTATTTCTGGAGAAAATTCACTTGGATTTGAAAAAACTGGAAATGGAAAACTCTATTATGATGTGTGAGTAAGGTATTATATTCCAGCATCTGAAATGCCACCAAGAGAAGAATGAATAACTGTAAATAGAAATTATTATAATTATCTAGAATACAATAAGGCTTTTCAAAAAGATTGCATCAATATTTGGTGGTGGTATGATAGAGGAGGATATTGTACACTCAAAAAAATAAAAAATATTGAGTGAGTGACTTCTGCAAAAAAGTGAGATTATATTGTTTGAGAAATAGAAATTGTTTTAGATAAAGAAAGAACTAATGTAGTGATAAATGATTTTATTCCAGCTTGAGCGGAAATACTCAATACCAATTTTAATACTACGTCAACAGAAATAAAAGATATTTCTGGTCAAAATAATAAATGATGGCAAAGAGGATTTGATTTTGTAGAGCAAAAAGATGATAGAATCTATTTGTATGCAAAATATCTCCCAGCAGGAAGTTACAAATATACCTATGTACTAAAAGCAAATCATATTGGAAATTATACTCTTAAACCAGCCGTAGCTGAAATGCTTGAAAAACCAGAAATTTGGGGAAGAAGTAGAGGAGGAAAATTTGAAGTAAAAGACTAATTATAAAAAGATTCATGTATTTTTCATGAGTCTTTTTTATTTGCAATTTATTTTTAATCATATATAGTTATTGTGTATTAAAAAAATACATTTTAATTTTTAATATTTTTTTATGAAAAAATTATTACTTTTTGTAACTTTGTTAGCGATTTCATTTCTTTGAGGAATATCGTATGTTTCATTAACAAATGCGGGTAATGTTCAAGTAACCGTAACCGCTCAAGATAAGCTAGATGCCTTTTTGGAGAAAGTGAGTCGTATGAAAAATCAACTCAATAATGATACGAAATATGAAGTTTTTTTAGAAACTATGACATGAAAATTAAAAGAATTATCAACGAAATATAATAAAAATAAAACCATAGTAGAAATGATTGATTATCTGCAAGACGGAGTGAAAAAAATTAAAACGGATTTTTTGGCAACCAAAGATATGGATAATTTCTTTTGTGAATTAAATGATAGTTGTTTGACAGAACTACCCAAGACAAATTCTACAACTACTTCACAAACAGTAACTGCAGAGAATAAAACCCCGATAATCAATACGGGATCACAACAGAAATGTAGTTTTGATGAGTGTTTTAATAATGGATTTTATGTAATAAAATCTACGAATACTCAATATCCTGAAGGATGTAATTCTGAGGGATTAGATACTCCAGAAGATCATTGTATTTTAAAAATAGGGAAAATGTATGTAGCCCCTAAAAATTTTACTTTTATAGAAAAACCAGCAAATAGTTACGCAAAGTCTTTGGTGTATGATAATAGGGTAAATGCGATAAAAAATTCAGTTATTGTTCACTCTACACCATCTGCTTGAGCATCATGTCATGATGTTTTAACTCAACTTGATGCGAAATATAATAGATTTACTCCACAATGGGATACCTCAAAAGCAAGTCAATTTTTTGCTGAACGGGAATATGTAAGAAATAACTCAGCAGAATGTAAGGCGTTAGATAATGCTACAAATACTCCAGATCCAAATAAATGAAAAATACAATTAGTACAAAATCCACAAAACTGTGAATCTTTATTTAGTCAAATTTTACCAGAAAAAAAATGGAAATTTATTGACGAATTTGGTTGAGATGGAGCAAGTAGAAATTGTACTCAAAATAATTCTAATAAAAATGGATTGTGTGCCCTTGAGCTCCATTTATCAAAACTACAGCTCTATACAGATAAACCTTACTATATTTGACAAAATATTCTAGCTATATCATATGGATCTGACTATCAAATGTACCAATCTTCTATTGCCAATAATTTTCTTGCTACTTATTTGTGAGATTGGAAACTTTTAAAACCAACTCCAACATACGAAAAAAGAATAAATTATTCGGCTGGTATGGTTCAGTGACCAGATGGAAGTTATGTTTATCCTACTATAAATTGAAATATTATAGGATATTCATTGGAAGAATGAGCAAATGGACTCTATCAAATTTGTGTTTGATACTAAGAGTTAAAAAATCATCATATAATCTTAAAAAAGTAGAATAGAAAAACTATTCTACTTTTTTAGTATCTATTTTTTATTGCTGTATCAAAAAGAAAAATCATTTTTTATTTTTTCTTGAAAATATAAAAATATAAATATAATAAAAATATATAATTTATATGTTTTTTAAAATAACTATGGTATCAAAAATATTTTGTATAACAGTAAATGGACTTGAGAGTGAAATGATAGAGGTGGAAGTGGATATAAATGCGTGACTTCCAAATTTTACGATTGTTTGACTTCCAGATACTTCCGTTCAAGAAAGTAAAGAAAGACTTAGAAGTGCTTTAAAATCATCAAACTTTAAGCTTCCTTCCTCAAGAATTACTGTCAATCTTGCTCCAGCGGATATTAAAAAAACATGACCAAGTTTTGATGTTTCTATTGCAGTTGGAATACTTTTTAATATGTGAGATATAAAAAAAGAAGAGTATATAAAAAATTCTATATTTCTATGAGAATTATCCCTTGATGGAAGTATTCGTCCTATAACGTCTATTTTGCCAAGTGTTATTTGAGCTAAAGAAAAAGGATATAAACATATCTTTGTTCCGTATGATAATTTTTATGAAGCAAGTATTGTAGAGGGGATAGAGATAATTGCAACTTCATCACTTTGAGATCTCGTCGCGCATCTGAATGGTGAAAAAAGTATACAAAATCCTCAAAAGTCTGATTTTAGAGAGAATGATATCCCTTCAAATTCAAAATATGATTTTGCTCATATTGTGGGGCAAAAACAAGCAAAAAGAGCTTTAGAAATAGCAGCTGCCTGACTTCACAATATAATTCTTTCTGGTCCTCCAGGAAGTGGGAAAACGCTTCTTGCAAAAACTTTTTCTACTATTTTACCAGAACTGACTTTGGATGAAATGATTGAAATTTCAAAAATTTACTCTATTTCATGACTTTTATCGAAAGATATGCCACTGATTACTCAGAGACCATTTCGTATGATTCATCATACTGCGAGTGCTATTAGTATCATAGGATGAGGAAGAAATGCTCGTCCTGGAGAGATATCTCTTGCACATAAATGAGTGCTATTTTTTGATGAGGTGCTTGAATTTCCCAAAACAGTTTTAGAAGTTTTAAGACAACCTTTAGAAGATGGAACTATCAGTGTAAATAGGGTAAATTCAAGCTATATTTATCCAGCAAAATTTATTTTCCTTGGAGCTATGAATCCGTGTCCTTGTGGATATCTTACCGATCCAGATAAGACGTGTATTTGTTCTCAGGATCAGATAAAAAGATATAATGGTAAGCTTTCTTGACCGATGGTGGATAGAATAGATATTATGATCGAAGTTCCGAAAGTAAAGGTAGATGATTTTAGTTCAAAAAATAGACCATCTGAGATAGAAAATAGTCAAAGCATAGCGTTACGTGTAAAAAGAGCAAGAGAGATACAACTCAAAAGATTTAAAGATGTGAAAATTACGTCTAATAGTCAAATGTCTTCAAAAGAGGTTGAAATATTTTGTATGCTCAATAATGAATGTGAAAAAATGATGAAACAAGCACTTCAAACTATGAATTTATCCGCAAGAGCATATTATCGAGTATTAAAACTTGCCAGAACGATTGCAGATTTGGAGTGAAGTCAAGATATACAAGTATTCCATATAGCAGAAGCATTGAGTTATAGAAGAGGGGAAAATTAAAGAGGGAAGGAAAAATTTTTTCTTACCTTGTTCTTACGGAAATATATTATAGTGTCTTTTGTAAGATAAAAATAGTATCTTACAAAGATTTTTAAAATTTCTTTTTTATATTCACTGGGCCCGTATAAAAAAGAAGTCTATATTTAAGAGAAAAGAAAATTTTTAAAAATTCTTACTTTCTTCTTAATATCCTTTCTTAGAATGAGAAAGTAATCTTGAAAAAGATATACAGCATTTGTCCCTGAAAAGTTTTATCAAAAGTATAAAATAAAAATAAGTCATATTATATTTTGATACTAAACTTTCAGAGAGAAGCAGAAAATAAAAATAAATTTTAATTACTAATATTATATATTATGAAAAATACAAAAATTTTAGCAGGGACATTAGTAGCCGCACTTTTAGCAACTACCGCAGCCTATGCAGCAAATACAGAAACTTCTTCTACAAAATGAATTTTTTGAAAACAAAAAATAGAACTCACTGATGAACAAAAATCTCAAATGCAAGAAGCAAAAGCACTCTTTGAAAAACTAAAAAATGGAGAAACACTTACTGCTGAGCAACAAACAAAACTCGATGAATTGAAAGAGAATATACCACAAAGATGATTTGGAAAATGAGGAAAATGATTTGGATGAAAATGAAGATGATGAGAATGATTTGATCAAAGATGAGGTTTTTGAGGGGAATTTCATAATCTTACTGATGAAGAAAAAACAACCTTAGAAAGTCTCAGTGATGAGGAAAAACAAGCATTTTTTGAGAAAAAAAGAGAAGAACAAGAAGCGAAAATGGAGTCTAGAGAAGCTGTGATTGATAAATTATTAAATGCAGAAAGTTTGAGTGATGCTGATAAGGTTATTGTTGAAGAAATAAAAGTGCAAAGAGCCGAACATAAAGCAAGAAAATTAGAAATGCAAGCAATGAAAGTACTCTTTGATAAAGTAAAAAATGGGGAAACTCTCACTGTTGATGAACAAGCAAAACTTGATGAATT
>JANJUN010000081.1 GCA_024710565.1 Candidatus Altimarinota bacterium
AAAACTTGTAAAGATTTAAATTTAAAAGTTCAAATTATCTCAAATTATGAGGATTTAGAAAAATTAAAAAATATTTTAAAAAACTATAAAAAAGTTTTTTTTGATACTGAAACGACTTCACTTTCAATTATGCAAGCAGATTTAGTATGAATAAGTATTTATTTAGATGATGAAAATATTTTTTATATTAATGTTTTACATGATGGAGAAAAAGTTCCTAGAGAAAGTGTAAAAGAATTTTTAAAATATTTATTTTCGCTTGATATAGAGATTATTGGACATAATTTGAAATATGATTTAGAAATAATAGAAATGTTTCTAAACTCTCATCACACTCCAAAAAGTCAAGAGAAAATAAAGAGTGATTATTGACAAATGACTCTCAGTCTATAAAATGAGGTTTCAAATAGTATCCTTACAAGGATACTTAAAATAAAATATAATTAATTTTTAAAATATGTTAAAAAGAATATTTTTGTTTTTACTTACAAATATTGCGATTATTGCTTTAATATCTGTAGTAATTTTTATTGTAGAAAATGTTTTTGGTATTAGTATTAGTTGATATTCTACTAATTATGTATCAATATTTATATATGCACTGATCGTTTGATTTACTTGAAGCTTTTTATCACTTGCTATTTCAAGATGGATGGCAAAAAGAGCTTATTCTATAGTTTTAGTTGATAGAAATAATTTGTGAGAATTTGGCGAAAAAATGAAAATAGTTTATGAAACTGTTGAAAATCTTGCTCAAAATAATCATATACAAATGCCAGAAGTTTGAATTTATGAAAGTGCTGATCCAAACGCTTTTGCGACTGGACCATCTAAAAATAAATCTTTAGTTGCTGTTTCAAGTTGATTGCTTGATTTAATGAATAAAGAAGAAATAGAGTGAGTTATTTGACATGAAATGGCTCATATACTGAATTGAGATATGGTTACAATGACATTATTACAATGAGTTTTAAATACATTTGTTGTTTTTATTTCAAGAATTTTAGCAAATATTTTTGATAATGTAACTGATGGAAAATTTTGAGCACTTGGGTATTTTTTAGTAAATTTAGTTTTACAAATTGTTTTATGATTACTTGCTTCTTTAATAGCTATGTGGTTTTCAAGACACAGAGAATTTAGAGCAGATGAGGGAAGTGCTATATATGTTTGAAAACAAAAAATGATTGCTTGATTAAAAGCTTTACAAAAAATGCAAAATATAGCTGCAGAAGACAAATGAAGTTTAGCAACTATGCAAATTTCAACTAAAAAAAGAAATTGATTTATGATGTTATTTTCTTCTCACCCTGATTTAGAAGATAGAATTAAAAATTTAGAAGAGAAAAGTTTTTAATAAAAAAAGAGAATTTTCATTCTCTTTTTTTATATTCTATATTCTTTATATTCTACTTTATTTTCAAGAATTTTATCTCTAATCATTTTTTCATTTCCATTTAATTTTGAGCTTCCAGATTTTACTTCCAAGAAGATGATTTTTCTAAGACTTCACTCTGAAATTCCGTCAAATACGATATAATCAATTCCTTTTCCTACGAATGTCATATCACGAGGAGCATAGGGGAAGTTTGGGAGAAAGGGGAGTACTTTTTCGTATACTTCTCAAAGTATAACAGATTTCGATTTTTTTATAGATAATTCGCGCTCATTTTTTAACGTTTTATATTTTATGATTTTTCATATGAGAATTCAGACAAAAAGTCATATGATAAGTCATAAAATAAGTATAAATATTTCTTTGAGTTCTAGAGTCATTTTAAGATATATTATAGTATTAAAAATCTCCTTTTTAAAAAAGGAGTTTATTTTTTTCTAGAAAAATTTTCTATTGCGGAAGTAGTAATAGTTTCATTTGGTATTAAAATTACGTTTCCATTACTGTTTCTTAATTTTAGATAAATAAGTCATATATCTTCTACTTCTCATTCAAAGGTTCAAATTTTAATAGTATCACCTATTTCAAATGGTCTATTGAGAAGTACATTTACGGCACCAAAAATATTTGCAACCGTTTTTTGACTGGCGAGTGCAAGAGCGAGTCATCATACTCAAGCTCAAGCGAGTAAGGCGCTTACATTGTACCCGAGATTTGATACTATCGTGATAATTCCAAGAACCCATACGATTATTTTGAGAATCTTTTTTAAAATAGGCAGAAGGTGTTTTGAGAGAGATTTTTTGATTTGTTTTTCCTGAAAACTTTTAAAAACAGCATCAATAATACTCGTGATGAAAATAATAATAGCAAATATAAAAGAAATATAATATATTTTTTCAAGAGAAATATAGGTATTTATCAATTCAGTTATCTCTTTATTTAAAAATCATTCTTTTACAATATATAAAACAGAAAAATATACCATTCAAATGATAATATAGAAATATTTTTTCATAGCTAAAAAGTGAGAGAATAATATTTTTTATTGTATATTTTTTTCTTATTTTGCAAATGATAAATATACATTGGAAAAAATAAATAATTTGATTATAATTCAAGAAAACTAATCAATATTTTTATGTATTATACTTATATTTTAGAATGTTCTGATAAGAGCTTGTATACAGGAATTACTACTGACTTAGAAAGAAGAATTTTTGAACATAATTCATCTGATTTGTGAGCAAAATATACCAAAAATCGTCGTCCAGTAATATTGGTATATTTTGAAACATTTGAAAATAGAAGCCTTGCTTCCAAGAGAGAAATCGAAATAAAAAAATTATCAAAAATTCAAAAAAATCAACTCATAAAAAAGCAAGACTAGTCTTGCTTTTTTATGAGTTGATTTTTTTGAATTTTTGATAATTTTTTTATTTCGATTTCTCTCTTGGAA
>JANJUN010000049.1 GCA_024710565.1 Candidatus Altimarinota bacterium
GAAATAAATGTAGTATAACGAAGATGCTCGTGAATAGAAACAGCTAATTCACAAGTAAGCGGATCAAGTGGTTTATCATGTCTAGTATCTAATGTATCCATTGAAAAATATAACTTAATTTTATTATCTAATCCCTGCAGCATATTTACTAATATTTCACAATCAAGCAAATTCTTTTTGCGGAGGAGTTGGCGCTTTATTCTCCGAAACATATTGATTGATTTTTTCTTGGCTTCCTAGATGCTGGGTAGCTTTTTGAATAGTTTGCGCTGCCTCTAAACATCCAGTTTTAGCATCCGTTTGTATTTCTGGAATCATCTTTTTTAACACTTCTTCTAAAGTTACTTTTAACTGATCTGTTTTTAATGGTTTATTTCCTGATAATAGATTTGTTAAAGAAGTGACGTCTTTCAATTTTTTATCAAAATCTCACCTAGAAGTTCCTACCTGATCAGATAAACGAGTAAGATTATCTCTTTCTGCTGGAGTACAAATTTGCTCCACTTGTTTTATAGTTTCTCAGTTTGCCATAAACGTAAAAGTTAAAAATTAATTTTTTTTAAAATAGATTCTTCATCCTCTCTTTCGGATGCTTCTAAATGTGTATTACATTCTTTTTTTATATTTGAAACGGTTTGAGTCATTTTTTTATATGTTTGGACATATATTTCCATTATTTTTTTATATAATTCTTCTAATTCTTGATCAGAAAGTTGTATCAAATTTTTTCAAATTTCTTTAAAATCATCTATTTGAACACCAGTATTTCAAGAATACTTTTCTAGATTCACAAAATTTAAAATAATTTCATAAATATATTGTTCTTTTGTATTTCTATTCATAAAAATCTATTATGAAAAATTAAACTTATTATAATTAAACCATATTTTTTTCTCTTTTGCAAATTTATAGATTGTTTTTTCTGTGTTTTTATATACAATCGATAAAAAAATAATTTTTAACTATTTTTTATGTATATTTGTAATAATTGTGGAAATGAAAGTCTCAAGTGGACTGGGCAGTGTAGTTTTTGTAAAGAATGGAGTAGTTTAGTAGAATTTAAAGAATCAAAAGTAAAATGAAATCTTGCTGGTGAAAAAAAACAACTCACAAAGATTTGAGAAAGTATTTGAGCAAGTGAAGAGAAAATCATCACTTCCTCACAAGAACTAAATAATCTCCTGGGATGATGAATTACGCTCTGAAGTATTATTTTACTTTCAGGAGAACCAGGAATTTGAAAATCAACTCTTGGATTACAAATAGCTCAATTTGTAGATAAAAATATTATCTATATTTCATGAGAAGAAAATGAGAATCAAATTATTTCAAGAGCAAAAAGACTCCATATACACTCAGAAAAAATTTCTCTTTTATGTGAAAACAATCTCGAAAATATATTAAAAACTCTTGAAAGTAGCAAATCTGATATCGTTGTTTTAGACTCTATTTCTGTCATCACTTCCAATAATGCATCTGGAAGTGCAGGAAGTATTTCTCAAGTAAAAGAAGTGGCAGAAAAAATAGTAGATTTTTGAAAATCTACCAATACAACTATCATTATTATTTGACACGTAACCAAAGATGGAAATCTTGCTGGACCAAAAACGCTGGAGCACTTGGTAGATACAGTTTTATTTTTTGAATGAGAAAGGTATGAAGAAGTAAGAATTTTAAGAAGTCTCAAAAATAGATTTGGTTCTACTGGAGAAATAGCCCTTTTCAAAATGACGGAAGTATGACTTGAAGATATCAAAAATCCTGGACTTGAATTTATATCAAGTGAAAATGATGATACCACTCCTGGTTCGAGTCTCAGTATGACTCTCGAATGAAATCGTGCACTCGTGGTTGAGATAGAATCTCTGACTACCTATACCAAATTTGGATATCCAAAAAGAAGTACGAGAGGAATCCCCTCGCCTAAACTAGATCTCATTTTAGCCGTACTTTGAAAATATTCAAAAGTGAATTTGGATAGTTATGATGTGTATGTGAATATAGTCAGATGAATAAAAGTAGATGAACCTGGAATTGATATGAGTATCGGAGCTTCTATTATTTCATCAAAACTTGGAAAACCAATAAAAAGAAATACGATTTTTATCGGAGAAATTTCTCTCACTGGAAGAATAAAAAATTGTTTTTGAATAGAAAAAAGAGTAAAAGAAGCCGTAAAACTTGGATTTGAAAATATTATTATTCCTGATGTAGATATAAAACTGAAAGAAAAAGTACATTTAGTAAAAATAAAAAATATTTGAGAACTCGTAGAAAAAATAGCTTCATAATGAAAATAAAAAATACATCAAATGATGTATTTTTTATTTTAAAATATTTTTTATAAATAAATTGATAACTTTTGAACTTTCATTTCCTTTCATTTTTTCTAAATCTTGTAAAATAGTTTCTGGAGAAAGTCATTCAGAAGAAATAGTTTCTTTCATAAGTTTCACTAAAAAACGAGTAAATTCTTTGGTAAATTCTGCATGAAATTGACATCCCCAAGCTTTTTCTCATAAGCGAATGATTTGATTTGGAGTATGGTCGTTATTTCCTAAAACTTCTGCTTCTCATGGATTGGAAACATATTGTTTATGTGACCAAAGGGATTCAAAACGAGCATTCATTTGAGAAAAAAGAATATCGGCTTGTCAGGCTGTATTTAAAAATACTTCTGCTTTTCCTATTTTTCTCGATGGTGCATTTTCAACAACTCAACCAAAAGCAGATGCTAAAATTTGATGTCAAAAACAAAATCATATCGTTGATTTCCCAGAGTTAATTTCTTCATGAATAAATTTTTCTAAATCTATCATCCAAGGAGCTCTCTCAGTCACCATACTTGGAGATCATCCTAAAATATAGCCATCATACGCTCCCTTTCTTGGAAGTCACTCTAATACATTTATCACTTCAAAAGTGGTATTTTCTTTCAAATAATCAATATCTAAAGTACTTTTCCAAACATCTTCCTCAGACATAAGAGCTTTTTCTCTCTCAGAGGGAGTAAATCTTTCGTCTTGAGCGAATCAAGAAAAAATTCATGGTTTTACTGATGATAAAATAGCTACTTTTGCTTTATTCATAAAGGTGTATTAGATAAATTTTAATATATTCGCTTTCCCAAATTTTTCTATTCCAGAAAGTCAAAGTGGGAAAATTCACGTTTCATGTGCGGTTTTTATTGCCTGAGTCTGCAAGTAATTTTCTATTTTTTGAGAATCTCATTCATAATTAAAAAATTCCCACGGAGCTCAAAGAGTTCATTTTAACAGAAGTGCTGTAATTGCCGGATAGGTTGCTCCGGTAAATCTTGCATTTACTTCCGTTGCATAAACTTCTCCAGAAGTATCAACGATAAAATCTATTCCTCAAAACCCATTATACCCTATTTTTGTAATATATTCAATTATTTTCTTACTTTGAGAAATGAGTATATCTTGTATTTTTGTACCCACATATTGAGATGGTGACTTATTTCAAAGATATATCTTCCCGTTTTCAAGTATTTGGTCAGTGATTCAAAAAATAATTCCGATACTTCTATCTTCGCTAATAAAAAATTGAACCGATGGAGATGATTCTTTTTGAATAAATTTTTCTATAATAAGTTCTTTTCCTCAATAATTTGCCTCCAGTTCTTCAAATGTATTCTCTGTATTATCCCAAAAACCATACCCGGATACTCAAAGTGGATCTTTAAATAAATACCTTTCAGGAGAAAGAAAATATTTTTTTAAAATTTCTTTATCCGAAGTAAAATCGCCATCTATAGTTGGTAGTTGTGCTTGTATTAAATACTTTTTCAACAAAAGTTTATCATTTGCGTGAGTAAAAATATCTTGGGATACAGTTAAAGGAATATCGAGTATTTTTGAAAGTTCTTGCATATCATTATTGACAAAAAACGGAACGATTTTTTTAAAATGGTATGACTTTAGCTTCTGTATAAACTCTTTATTTTGTGCTATATTTTTTGCAAGAGTAATTTCTTTTTGATTTTCTATTAAAAATACATTTACATTTTGGGTCAATCATAGTTTTTTATAATATTCTTCTACTTCAAAAGAAAAAGGATAGCTAAAAACAACATTCGTATTTTTTAAAAGAGGAAAAATTCTCTGATCATAACTACACACAAATTCTATAAATGGTAAAACACTCGGAATAATCATTCCTCTCGTGTCATTTATAACAAGCGTTTCATTATTTAAAAATTTTTCTATCTGTGATTGTAAAAGTGCTATTGTTTGTGGTTCATTCGTAATAAAATCGATAATTTGCATATTGATATTTAAGAAATAAGTAAGAGTCTGTTTTCAAAAGATTGAAAAACTTTATTTTTTAGATATTATATGAAAAATATTTTTTAAACAACTTTAATATGAAAACAAAAATTTTAATCGTACTCATTGTAATTTCAAGTGTGGTTTCTGGAGTAATAGGAAGTTATATTTTCTTATATTATGTAACTCCTGAACTCAATAATGTGATCACAAAAACGATTACACAAGAAATCGTAAAAGATGGGAAAACCGTTACTATTACGGATTTACAAAGTGAAGTTACAAAACTCGTACAAGATGTAGGGCCAAGTGTTGTAAACATCATTATTAAAAAAGATATTGATCTTTATAGAAGAGATCCTTGGGGATTTTTTCAAGAAAAAGTTGGAAGTGTAGAAAGACAGGTTGGATGAGGAAGTTGATTTTTTGTTGCAAAAGATGGAACGATTATGACCAATAAACACGTAGTATATGATACACAAGCAAAATACAGTGTCATCACCAATGATGGAAAAGAGTACGATGCTTCGGTAATAGCTCTTGATCCACTCACTGATCTAGCTATTATAAAAATTGAAAATCCAGATAAAGAATTTCAAGTACTTGAAATCATTGAAGATGAAAAACATATCAATATTGGACAATTTGCCATCGCTATAGGAAATGCTCTTTGAGAATTTCAAAACTCAGTTTCATTTGGAGTAATCAGTGGAAAAAATAGATCCATAGAAGCTTCTTGAGTATGAATTGGATCTCAAAAACTCAGCGGACTATTACAAACAGATACTGCTATCAATCCAGGAAATAGTGGATGACCTTTACTCAATTTAAATGGAGAAATAGTTGGAATAAATACTGCTATTGCCGGAAATGGGCAATGACTTGGTTTTTCAATCCCATTAAGTAAAAAAAGGATGAATTATATTCTTTCCTCTGTGGAAAAATACTGAGAAATTAAAAGACCTCTTATCGGAATTAGCTATATCCCAGTAAGTGATAGTTTAGTAAAAGAACTCTGACTAAAAACAAATTACTGAGCTTATATTCCGAGTGAAGAAGGAAGTATATTATCTGGAAGTATCGCAGAAAAATCAGGAATAGAAGCCTGAGATATCATTCTTGAAATAGACAATATAAAAGTTACCCTAGAAAACCCTATCGCGTCAATTATACAAAATAAAATTCCAGGCGATAGTATAGAAATAAAAGTACTCAAAAAAAATTCAGAAGAAAAAACCTACAATTTAGAACTTGGGGAATATTAAAAAACTATAAAAACTAAAAAAATATTTGACTTCAAAAAATATTATAATATATTTTGTATACATTAAAAATAATATATAAAATATGTTGAAAAATTTTTGAAACGAGTATTTTTATTTTTCATAGATATATATAAAAACTGATAGATTTTTTTCTGTCAGTTTTTTAATTTTTGATGTTTTTATAATATAATTTTTTCTTATGAAAAAACTTCTGAGCTATATTATCCTACTTTCATTTTTGTGAAATAGTAATTTGACCTTTGTATTTGCAAATACTGCAAGTGTTTTAGATAAAGAGATACAAAATACGCAGAAAATACTCGATGGATTGGAATGAAATCTTTCAAATATATTAGAAAATGCTTGAGAAAAAATCAAAAATCAAGATGTACTTGATAAAATAGAAATAAAAAAAGATGAGATAAAAGAACTCATAGAGCAAACCAAAGAAGAATTACAAGAAGTAAATTCATCTACAGAATTAAAACAAAAAGTACAAGAAGTACAAAACACTCTTGTTTTAAAAGCTGTATCATCACTGACTCAAACAACAGATACTACTGAGAATTTAGAAAATCAAATCGTTATAAAAACTATAGAACAAAAAAAGCAAGCAAAAGAAAGTCTTATTGAATCTCTCAAAACTTGAGATGATTATAGAGTGATGATAAGAAGCTCTCAAAATCAAGAAAAAACTCTTGAACTGCTTAAAAAATTTGATACCAATATACAAATAGAATTTTTGTATGAACAAAATGAAAAACAGATTTTTGAACTGATTATTACTCAAAATAGTCTTCTTCAAAAAGAACTTTTTGAAAATATTGATACCTGAGAAATTCCAAATAATCTTTTATGAATAGAAGTAATTAAACCAGAGCTTCTTCAAATCTGAGACATCGATTTTTCTTGAGAAGAAACTGAGAGATTGTGGGGACTTAAAAAATACAATATTTCAAAGTACCAAACTGATATCAAACTCCAAACTCTCAAAAATGGAAATAAACTAAAAGTTTGAATTATAGACACCGGAATTGATTTTAATCATCCTGATTTGAAAGAAAATATTCATCCAAGTTTATGATATAATTTTATACAAGAAAATACTCATTTTTTTGATGACCAATGACACGGAACTCATGTAGCTGGGACAATAGCTTGAGCAATAAACTGAGCTTGAGTATTTTGAGTGAACCCAAATATAGAACTTATCCCTCTCAAAATATGTGATAGTGCCTGATTTTGTCCTACATACTGAGTGATAAAATCTTTACAATATGCTACAGAAAATAAACTCGATATTCTCAATATGAGTCTTTGAGCAAAATGAAATACTTCAACGAGTCCTATATGTAGTGCGATAAAAGAAGCTACGAGTGCTGGTATAATAGTAGTAGCTGCGAGTGGAAACTCAAATATAGATACTTCAAGATTTGTACCTGGATGATGTAGTGAAGCAATCACTGTTTGAGCAGTTGATGAAAATCTAAATAGAGCGATGTTTTCAAATTTTTGAGAAAAAGTAGATATTTCAGCACCTGGAGTTGGGATATATTCAACCTATCCAAATAATGGATATAAAAGTCTCAATGGTACGAGTATGGCAACTCCACATATAGTAGGAATTGTATCAATACTAAAAACATATAATAAAGATTTAAAAACTCAAGAAATAAAACAATTACTCAAAAATAATTCTTTTCCTGTAATTAGTGAGTCATGAAAAACTATGCCATGATTTGTAGATGTGGAAAAATTGATGACTCATTTTATAAAAAATGAAAATACTCCTATAGTTGAAGTACAAGAAATAAAACAAGAGGAAATAAAAGAGGAAAATAAAGAGATAAAACAAGAAATCATTCAATCACAACCAGAAGAAACCCAAGTAAAAGACAAAGAAACGGAAAATACGCCATCAAATAACCAAGAAGAAAATATTGCCATTATCGATGAAAGTATTGGACTGGTTATTCAAGAAGAAGAAACAACTCAAATCAACTCTGTAAAAGAGAGTGAATTATCAAGCGAAGATTTTGAAAATGTGCAAGAAGATTCAACTCAAATCAATAGTGAAAGTACCAATCAAGAAGTTTGAGTTATAGATGAAAATCTTGTATTTACTAATGAAGAAGATATAGAAGAAGAATCAACTCAAATCAATTCTGTAGAAGAGAGTGAATTATCAAGCGAAGATTTTGAAAATGTGCAAGAAGAATCAACTCAAATCAATAGTGAAAATGCAGATGAAGTATTTGAAAAAGTAAACAATGTGGAAGTATGAGATAGTGAAGAACTTGAAGATACTTCAGAAGAAAGTGAAGAACAAACAGGTATACAATGAACTTATTATTGTACTATGATGGTATGATGAAATTGTGTATATAATTTTAGTTGAGCAAATAGCTATAGTTATACTGTTTCAGTATGATGAATAATATCTCTTTGAACATCTTCTTCTCAGTTTAGAGTAACTGGAAGTAGGACTTGAAGTACAACTTTATATATTAAGCAAAATGGAAGAGAAATTCACAGAGTATATGTAACGGTAAATAATCCAAAAAACCTCGTTATCTCTACGAGTTCTCTCAGTATTCAAAACTGAAATACTGCTACTTTTACTATAAGAGACGGAAATGGATGATATACTACTACTTCAAATAATACGAGTATTGCAACGGTAAGTTTAAACTCAACTACAGTAACAATTACAGCAAAAGCAGTATGATCTACTACTATCACTGTAAGAGATAGTGTTGGGAAACAACTCAATCTCCCAGTAACTATAACAGCCAAAGACTTAAGAGTAGATACAACTAGTATTTCCCTACTTCAATGAAATAATGGATACATAAATATCACGAGTGGAAATGGATGATATAGTATAACCAGAGATAATAATAATGTTACTCTGTATGCAAATGGAACTACTGGATACAGAGTCTATGCCAATACTCCAGGAACGACTCGTTTACAAATAAGAGATAGTACTTGAAGATCAGTAAATATTACTGTAACTATTACAGCTCCTAGAAATCTCGTTATCTCTACGAGCTCAGTAAGTATTCAAAACTGAAATACTGTTACATTTACTATAAGAGACGGAAATGGATGATATACTGCTACTTCAAATAATACGAGTATTGCAACTGTAAGTTTAAACACAACTACAGCAACAATTACAGCAAAAACAGTATGATCTACTACTATAACCGTAAGAGACAAACTTTGAAAACAAATAAATCTCCCAGTAACTATAACAGCTAAAAATCTCACACTCGACAAAACAAGTATAACTATAGATGAAAAAACGAGTTGATACATAAATATCACAAATGGGAATGGATGATATAGTATAACAAGAAATAATACCAATGTTTCAGTATATGCAAATGTAACAACAGGATACAGAGTCTATGGAGAGAAAGTTTGAAGTAGTATTTTAAATATAAAAGATAGTGCAGGAAAAGTAGTGAGTGTGAGTGTAAATATAAAAGAAATACTAAAAAATCTGGTAGTCACATGATTTAATACATCAAGAAACTGAGTAGAATGAGAAATCATCAACTTTACTACCACAAGCTGAAATAGAAACTATACGATAACTTCAAGCAAT
>JANJUN010000056.1 GCA_024710565.1 Candidatus Altimarinota bacterium
TTTGTTCCAGTAGAAAAAATTAGAGAAGTTATCGGAAAAGGTGGAGAAAATGTTCAAAGACTCGAAAAAGAATACTCTGTAAAAATCTCAATCGCGGAAGATGGAAATACGACTGTTACCGCAAAAGACCAAATAGGTTGAAGTAAAGCCGTAGATGAAATCAAAGCTATGGTTTGGGAACCAGAAGTTGGATACAAAGGTATCGGAAAAATTGCAAAAATCATCGAAGGAACCGGAGCTATTGTTGAATTTAATGGAAAATCAGGAATGATTCATATTTCAAAATTGGCTGCAACGAGAGTTGTAAATGTGAGCGATATCGTAAAAGAATGAGAAAACGTAGAATTTGAAGTGATTGAAGTTAATAAAGAAAAGGGAAGAATTGGTTTAAAAAGAAAATTTGATCCACTTCCACCAAAAGTTGAAACTCCAGCAACTCCACTGTCTGAAGCTCCAAAAGTGGAAGAAGGAAAATAATAAAAAAAGATGATTTTTATCATCTTTTTTGTTGACTTTAAAAGAAATATTGTATAATAATTTCTTGATTTATATTTTTAATGTAAGGGGTATGTGGACACAAAGAGAGAATAGTTTATCAAATATACACAGCACAAAATCGCAAAGAGAGAAATTTATAAGTACGATTGATAGAAATTTAAGAAAAATAGGACATAATTATGGACTTGAGGATCCTTTAGGGGAGTTGTTAAAAAAACTCAGTGATTCTATGGGAAAACAGTATTCTGGACTCCAAGATTTAGATGATATTACTCTTGAATGATTGGCTCAAAATACAGCACAGTATATACATGAATTATGCCAACAAGTAAAAACAAAAACAAGCAATATTGTACAATCATCAAAAAAATAAAAGAAGAAATACTAAAGTATTTCTTCTTTTATTTTTTCTAAAGAGTAAAAGAAATTTTTCATATTGAGTCATGATTTTCTGAGGTCTTTATATTTATTGAGGAGTCTAAATATTTCTAAATTGAGTTTGTCAGATTCTTTGAGGATATCACTTCCAAAAGTTTCTTGGAAATACTTTCCATTGAATTCTTGATGATTTTGAGCGCTTCACTCCAGAGGAATAATAATCGTATGAATTCCAAAAAAATATAATTCCCAAAGAGTCGTGGCTCCAGCTCTTGAAATTGCTATAACAGTTTTTTTGTATATTTCTCAGAGTTCTTCTTGAGAAGCAAAATCATAGAGAGTGACATTATTGTGTTTTTCAAAATCCGTTCTAAAGTGGAGATTTTTTTCTCAGAGTATCACAGTAAAATTGATATCAATGAGATTATTTAAAATACTTTTGAGATTCTCAAAAATGATGGTAGAACCTTGACTTCCAGCAATGACTAATACTTCTAATTTTTCATTTTCTTCGAGTTCTCAGACCTTATCAACGTTATTTAAAAGTTCTGGATTGAGAATTTGTCCGGTGAGCACATGTTTCACTCCATCGATTTTTTCATTGGGAAATGTATAAAATACTTTCGTAGCAAACCTCGAGATGATTTTATTGGCAAGTCCCGACGCAGTATCGGACTCGTGAATATAGACTTTTTTTCTTAAAAGTGCTCCAGCAAGGCAAAGAGGAAGTCATACAAATCCTCATTTTGATATAATAGTATCTATTTTATAATGGAGAATAAAATACACTCCCCAGAAGATTCCACTGAGATTTTTCAGAGGTTCAAAAAAGTTTCTCACATCAAAATACCTTCTGATTTTTCCTGAGGGGATATGTTCAAATCTGATAGCATTTTTTGATGCGATTTCAGCTTCTAATCCATCTTCGTCTCCAAACCAGATAAAATTGAGTTCTTTATCATTTTTTAGATAATTATATATGGAAAGTAAAGGAAATATATGTCCTCCAGTTCATCATCATGTTAGAGCAATATTTTTCATGAAAAAGATATTATAATTTAAAATACGAGGCTATTTTTGTCACAAAGCGATTTACTTGTTTGAATATAGTCAGATTTTGTGATTTGTAAACTAGAAAACCACTCAAAATCCCTATAAGAGTTCCTGCTACGATATCCAGTGGCCAATGAACACCTCCAGCAATTCTTGAAAAGAGCATAATCACAAAAAGCACAAGAGTTACCAATCCGATTTTATAAAATCAAAATAAAAATAAACTCACTAAAAAAGCAACTCATACACTCGCGTGATCACTCGGAAAAGAAGCATCTGGTATATGAGCTAAAATGAGTTTTCCTTGTCCTTCTAAACTCGTTTCTGGTCTCTCCAGATGAACAAACATTTGGATACATATACTGATAGTAATAGCGAAAATAGTGCTATACAAGATAAAAAGAAGGATATGTTTCCCAGGAGTATTTTTCTTTGAATGAAAATAGATCCAATATGAAACCAAAAAAATAGGAATAATAAAAATAGGAAGATCGGCCATCATATACACGATACTTGCAATCCATTCATGTTGTGTAAAAGAGTTGAGATAAGTAAGGAGAGGAATATTTATACTCTCGTGTAAAAAACTAAAAAAATCCATAGAAAAAGAACTCAAATGATAAAAGATGACAGCATTATATAAATTTTAAAAAAATCTCAAAAATAAATTTGAAAAAAAAAATATATAGTGTAAAATCATTATCAAATAAAAAGTTCTTCCTCAGATGGGGAAGACTTTATTTTTCATTTTATTTATTGTAAT
>JANJUN010000064.1 GCA_024710565.1 Candidatus Altimarinota bacterium
ATATCCGTTCCATTTTCAAGTAAATGTGTTGCAAAAGAATGTCTCAAACTATGAAAAGTTGCTTCTTTTTTTATTCAGGCTTTTTTGAGAGCATTTTTAAAAATAATTTGAGCAGTTCTTGTTGTTAATTTTCATCATCTTTCACTTTCTATAAGATAATCATTTTTATCTTTAAATAAAATTATTTTTCATAAATCATTTTTTAATTTTTCTGAAAATATTGTTATTCTATCTTTATTTCATTTAGTTCATTTGATATGAATACTTCACTCTTCTAAATTTATATCCAAAACTTTTAAATTTATAATTTCACTTACTCTAAGTCATGATGCATAAGATAAAGATAAAAGAAGTTTATGCTTTAGGTTATCTGTTATTCCTATAATTTTTAGTATTTCTTCTTTAGATAAAACTATCGGAAGTTTTTTAGCTTCACGAGAGAGTTTTATATCAAAATCTAGATCTAACTTTAATATTTCTTTTATAAAAAATTTAATTGAGTCTTTATAGAGATTTATAGTTTTTGGAACTTTATTTTTTGATTGTAAATGAAGAGTAAAATCTATAATAGTCTCTTTTGAGATTTTTGAAATATCATTTTTAATATATCTGAGAAAATATTCTACACAAGTTGTGTATATTTCAATAGTTCTTGAAGAATAATTTCTATATTTTAATTCTCTTTGTAAATCAAGTAAATAGCTTTGCATAATTATAGTTTTTTATATAATTTAAGTAATAATTACTTTATATTTCGCATTATATGATTTCTTAGAGTAAAATCAAGTCCATATTTCGGATAGAGAGTAGTTGTCAGACATATTTCTTTTGGATTTTTATAAGGATTTGCATTTTTCATCATCAATTTAATGGAAAAATCATCACAATAATGGGATTCATCAGAAATTTTAAAAAAGAAGGGGGGAAGTTTGCTTTTTCAAAGCAATAAAAACGAGAAAGAAAAATAGATATATCTAAAATTTCTATGAATTTGACTTTTTATTAAAAATTATTATAAAATATATAATTTATTTCCATAAAAAAATCTATGAATAATATAAATAATTCTTCTTTACAAAAATTTTCTCCTATTGACCGGCCCGCATATAATGAGACAGTCAGTTAAGATAAATTTTGAAATATCGAGAGCTCAGATATAGTAGAAAAAATTAACTGAAATATTTTAAAACTAATAAAAAAATATATGGCAGGAAAAGTAAATATTGAGCTGAAAAATAAGATCCTCGATGCAATAAAAAATGATGGAATAAGTGTTTCACAAGCATCTAAAGAATATGGAGTCAGTACGGTAAGTATCTATGATTGGCTGAGGAAAGGATTTGAAACATTTCCTTGAGAGAAAGTAGATTTATGAAAAATACGTCGCTTAGAAAAAGATAAAGAAGATTTACTCATCATCATCTGAGCCATGCAACTGGAGATAAATAAATTAAAAAAAAAGAAATACTAAGACTCCAAAAATGGAAACGAGAATTTGCTCGAGAACTCGTGAAAGCATATCCGAGTTTGAATAGGAAACTTGTATGTGAGGTATACAACATTCCTAGAAGTAGCCTCTATTACAAAGAAAGAAAAAGAATCTCAGATACGATTTTAAAAACAAAAATACAAATGAATAAAATATTTCATCCCTACTATGGATATAGAAGACATTCGTATGACTTCCAAATGAATACGAAGAAAATCCATCGTATTGTACAAATGTATACTCTCTATGGACTCACGAGAACTAAAAGAAAGTTTACCAAACCATGAGATAGAAATCTTCCATATATGTGAGTGAAGAACTTGAAAAAAGAAGTAGAGGTACAAAATATACATCAAGTTTGGAATAGTGATTTTACTCATATTTATTACAAATGAATAGAACTCTTTCTTGCTACGGTACTGGATGAATATTCAAAACAAATAGTAGGATACTCTCTATGATTTCATCATGGAAAAGAACTGATACTTTCTGCGGTGAATCACGCAGTACAAAAAACAAAAACAACTCCTCTATATCTTCACTCTGATCAAGGAAGTGAATACAGGAGTTATGAGTACTTTGATGCTTTGGAAAAATATAATATATCTGCTTCAATGAGTAAAAAATCTTCTCCTTGGGAGAATGGAAGTCAGGAATCATTTTATGGAAAATTAAAGTTTGAATTATGAAATTTAAATAGATTTTGAACTCTAGCTGAAGTGATTGAAGCTATACACCTCTATATCTATTACTACAATAATAATCGTATTCATACTTCTTTGAAAATGACTCCGGTACAATTTGCAAAATTACACTCTTAATTCAGTGTTTTTGTTAAGATAATTCGTGTCCAGTTTTTTGGGAGCTTGACATTTACTATAAATACTAAGTATAAGTGTTTGCCATATTGATATATCTATAAAATTAAATCAGATTTTGAAAATATAATTAGAGAAAAAGATAAAATCAAGATTCCATATAATACACTATATTATCCTATAATAAAATGAGAGGAAACATTTTATTATTCAAGTTCAAATTGAGTATCTGCTGGAAGGAATTATGAAGAAGCAATAATGTGAGGAATTTTTGAATTATTAGAGAGAGATAGTATTGCTCTAACTTGGTTGCTGAAACTAACACCGCCTATTATAAATAAAAATACATTACCTAAAAAAATTCAGGAGTATGTTAATTTTATAGAGAAAAAATGAAATTGTGAATTATTTATTTTTGACATAAGCTATGATAAAAATAATCCACATATTTTAATTATAAGAAAATACGAAAAAGATAAAATAAGTGTATGAGCTAGTTCTTGATTTGCCTTGGAAGAAGTTATATTAAAAGCATTAGATGAAATATCTACGACTTGTTTTTATTTTGTAAGAGAAATTAAAAAAATTAATAATTATACTGATATTAAATCAGTTGCAGATCATATATATTTTTATTGTCAAAATTGAAATTTAAAATATTTATATTTTTTATTTTCTAAAAATGAAATTATAGATTTTAATACTTTAACTAAAAAATTTAATACAAAATTATCTATTTGATGATTACTTTGAGATTTAGAAAAAAATATTGGATGAAGTTTTTATTTATCAGATTTAACAACAAAATATTCTCAAAAAATATGAATTTATGTAACTAGAATTTTAAGTGAAAATTTGATACCAATATGGTTTTGAAATTTTGATCAAGTTCCCAAAGAAAAGAAAAGGCTTAAAAATTCAGTTTTTAATAAGTGGAAAAAACATAAATATAAATATGATATTCCTGATTTTTTACATTTTTTTGATTAATTTTTAATTTTAAAACTATGATAAATTTTAAAAAGATAGATCCTCAAAGCGATCTAGATATAAAAAAATATATGATTATTAGAAATAAATCTTTAAAAGAAGATTTATGAAGTTATAATTTAATAACTTATTTCGAAGAAGAAGAAAAATATACAGTAGAATGATATAAAAAATATAATTATTTAGATAATTATTTCGTATTAGAAGATTGAGATAATTTTATTTGATATATTGCTTATAGTCAAGATTGGATAAATAATTTTCAATGAAATCATAATTTTAGTATATGACCAATATATATTGATAATAATTATAGATGAAAAGGTTTATGAAAAAAACTTTTAAATGAAACTATTAATTATATAACACAAAAATATAATAATATAAACTTAAATTTACTTGTAAATAAAAATAGTATTATTCCTATAAATTTATATAAATCTTTATGATTTTTAGAAGTAGGAAATTATAAAAATTATATTAAAACAAAAGAATGAAAATATTTTGATGTAGTTATCATGAGTAAAAGTTATATAAAAACAAATTAATTTTTATTTCAAGCTCTGTGGAACTCTCTCTGGACTATCGTCCAGCCCCTTCTTTTTTAAAATTTAGAAACAAAATCATCTTTTCTCAAAAGAAAAATGCTTTTACAAATAGATAAATCCAAAAGAAATACGGTAAACCCACATTGCACTCTCGCTCATACTTCGCTCGGGTCTGACAACAGCTTCTATGAGGTTCGCATCAAAGCACTTCGCTCTCCCATATTTTGCTCATACTTCGCAAAACATCTCATAGAAGCAAACGTTGTCAGAAATATGCTTGATGTAAAATTTTAATAAGGATAAAAATATTTTTCAGTTTTTGAAAAAAACTGTTTTAGGGGGAGAAAAAAGTAAAAATAATTAAATAAAATTATTTTTTTGAGAAAAAATTACAAAAACTTGATTTTATTTATAAAAAAGTTATAATATTGATGTAATTTTATATTTAATATTAAAAATTATGTTATTAGAATTAAAAATAAAAAATTTCTTATCATTTAAAAATGAAATTGTCTTTAGTTTGGTTGCTGATAGCAAAAAAAACTTAGATGAAAATTTTTTGAAATTTGATAACGATATAGAACAAATAAATATTTTAAAATCAAGTGTTATTTTCTGAGCTAATGCTAGCTGAAAAAGTAATATATTCAAAATCATGTTACTATTAAAAAGTTTTATTGTAAAATCTTTTAATATAGACAAAGAAAAATTACCTTTTGAATGTTTCAAATTAAATAACTATTCAAATAATGAACCTATTTTTATTTGAATAAACTTTATAATAGATAATGTAAGATATGAATATTCATTTTCTATTTTAAATAACGAAATATTTACAGAAGAACTATATCATTTTAAAAAATGAAGGAAAAAATATTTATTTAAAAGAGAACAACAAAATTTAGATGTTGATTATACTCTTTTTGATATTGCTTGAAAATCAGTTGAGAAAAATAAATCTTTAAGAAAAAATGCTTTATTTTTAACTACAGTATCTATATTTAACTGAGAAATTTCACAAAAAATCAAAAACTATTTTTCTAATAATATTCATGTAATTTCATGACTAGAGCCTGACTCAAAATATTTAGAAAATTATGAATTATATATAAAAGATAGATTAAAAGATGATAAAACTTTTAAAACAAAAGTTGAAAATTTTATAAAAGTAGCTGATTTTTGAATAGAATGAATCAATATAAAAGATATAAAATTAGATGAAAATAAAATCCCTGAAAAAATTAAAAAATTCATAGAAATTACTTGAGAAGATTTTAAACTTGATTCTAAAGAAATTGAAACTATTCATAAAATTTTTAATCAAAAATGACAAGAAATTTGAATTACAAATTTTACATTAGATGATGAAGAATCAGAATGAACAAGACAATTTATGCACTTACTTTGACCGATAATTGATACTTTAGAAAAAGGAACAGTTTTATTTATTGATGAAATGACTTCAAAACTTCATCCTTATATTTCAAAATTCATAGTTTGATTATTTAATTCTGACTTTTACAATAAAAATTGAGCTCAATTAGTTTTTAATTCTCATGATACAAACTTACTTGATCAAGATTTATTTAGAAGAGATCAAATATATTTTGCAGAAAAAAATAAACTTTGAGAATCTGAAATATTTTCATTAAATGATTTTGCAGAAAGAACTGATTCAAATATAGAAAAAAAATATTTGATGTGAAATTTTGGAGCAATTCCTTTTATTGATAACTCAAAGCAATTATGGTAAAAAGAATAAAGAGAATCAAAAAGGAAACTCCTCCAATAATTATTTTGGTAGATTGATTCACTGAAAAAAATTATTTTGAATGATTAAGATCTTTTATCAGAAATGAAACTGATTTAAATAAAAATCTAAGAATTGAAATTTTACACGAAGAAAACAAAGATTTTACTCATTTGTATAAAAAGGCTTTAGATTATAAAGATAATAACGAAGCCATTTTTATAGTATTTGATAGAGAAAATGAAAGTAAAAGAAAAAAATCTATAATTCAAAAAGAGATTGAAAAGTGAAATAAAGACAGTTTTATTTCTATAATTTCCAATCAATCTTTTGATTTATGGATAATTTTACATTTTCAGGAATTTAACAAAGAAATAGCTAATTTAAAAGAATATTACAAAATACTTGAAAGTAACCTTTGATATAAAGATTATGAAAAAGACTGAAAAAATGATAAAGAAATTTTTAAAAAAGTTAAATCTAGTTTAGATAAAGCTAAAGATAATGCTAAAAAACTTGAAGAAAAACAAAAAAGAGAATGAACGGAATCAATAATTGAGTTTAATGAACCTTACACTTGAGTGTATAAAATAATTGAGTTTTTATTTAAAAGTAATTTTATTTAATAATTTAAAAATTTATGATAGATATAAATGATAACTTAAGGTTTGATTGAATTGAGTTTAAAAATGGATTAATGTATTTTTATGAATTAAAGAAAATTTGTTTTAATATATATTACAAAAAATATGTATTAAGTTTAGTAGTATCATATAATTGATGAGAAATTAATTTAGGAGATATGTGGGAATCTTATTTATCTAATAAAAAACAAAATAAAAATATTATTCAAAATTTAAAGTATGAAGATATAGAAAAATTAGGGTTATTTTTAAGTATATCTAGAAAATGAATAAAAATTAGAAAACAAAGTTTCGGTGAAATGAATAATTATGAAAAATTAAAATAATAAAAAATGAAACAAGAATATCAAAATTTTAAAGACTGACAAGGTTGAATATGGCTTTTTATCAAATGAATGATTTGATTATTTTTTAGACCATTTAAAGATTTCTGAAACTTATTTTATGAAGAAATAATTTTAAATCTTCTAAAGAAAAAATGGTCTGAATTTTGAAAAGCAATTTTTCCTATTTCTTTAATCATTCTTTTTATAATTTATTCTTTTAATTCTCTTTGGAATGATACTAAAAAGATTATCTTTCATGATAGGTATGAAAAAGTAATTATAGAGAATTATAAAACAGATATTGAAAACTTTTTCAAAAAATATGAAGAAAGATTTTTAGCTCATGATTGCTGATTTATGCAAGAAGTGTGAACTGATGAAGCAATGTATGATAAATGGAAAAAAATTTCTTATGATAAAAACTATAAATGTGAAGCTTTTTATAATATTCAAGAAATAAAAATGCTTCCTTTAAAAATATGAGAAATTGAAAAGGCTTGAGATAAATTAAAGGTTAAATGAGAACTTATAAGAATTGAAAAAACTAACTGACAACCTATAAAAATTGCTCCTATTAGATTTGAACTTTGGAAAACTATTGATATGGATTTATGGCATTTTAATTTGTATTGAAAGCCAGAAGATAGATGGATTGAAAGTGAGTTTAAAAAGCTTTAGTCTTTCCGACTATCGTCGGATTTTCTCCCCCTAAAAAGCTCCTTACAGTCGCTAAAAATATTTTTTATAATAATATGTTTTACATCAAGCATACTCTTCGCTTCGCTACGGTCTTAACAGACTCTGACAACAGCTTCTATGAGGTTCGCTCGTTGCACTTCGCTAATAGAAAAAATATCATATAAATTTTATCCTTAATTGAACTGATTATGAATACAAAAAAACCACATCAAAGAGAAGTCTATATTCCTGGAGATCCTGTAATAGAAGCATATAGAACAAAGCTCCTCAAAGCTTGAAACTCACCAGAAGATATTGAGAGTTTATTTGATCAAAGAGAAGCAGATACAGCAGCTCTTTGAAGTAATATTCCTCAAGATGATACATTAAAAAAGATAGATAAAATATTATGACTTTAGTAAAAATTTTCTAAATATTGTGTATAATCCTCTTTTCTAAACTCTCAAAATTGACTCTTTCCTGCTTGGATTTGAGCATGATACAAAAAGTAGGTTTTCCCTGCTTTTTTTAATTTTTTAAATGCAGGACGTACGGAAATTGAGAGTCAGTAATTTTGTATAAAAAAATCTTTGATAAAATGTCTGTGGTCTTCCCTACTTTGCCCTAATTCAAAAGGCAAAAAATTATCATAATCACTTGAATAATATATTTTATGATCTTTATGAAGAAATACAACTATTTCAGCTTCATTTTTATCAAATTTTTGTGTAGTTTTTACTGGTTTTATCTCATTTTTTCACTTTTCTTGGTAAAATAAACTCTCAGTGAGTGGATAGTTTTCAAAATCTATTTGAGAGATTTCATTTTTATCTATGAGAGAAGAAAAATCCATAAGCGCCGCATTCATATCTCTTCAAGAAATCCTCATTGTTTGAAATATTTTTTGGATTTCTTCTTTTTGTATTTGAGAAAGTTTTTTAAAACGCGTTCCAAAATAATATCTAGAAAATATTTTTTCTATATTCGTATCAAATGCTAAAATATTTTTATTATATCCAAAAGATAAAATTGCTTGAGCTGTATAGGGTCAAATTCAAGGAAGTAAAAGAAGTTCCTCATATGTATTTGGAAATATTCCATTATATTTTTCTTGAATAATTTTAGCTGTTTTGAGCATATTTCTTGCTCTTGAATAGTATCAGAGTCATTCATAATATGGGAAAAAATCATTATACTCTAGTTTTGCAAAATCCTCTAAAGTTGGAAACGATTCTATCACTCTTGCAAAATAAGCTTCTACACGAGAAACTTGGGTTTGTTGAAGAAATATTTCAGAAATCCAAACATGATAGGGCATTTGTTTTTCTCTCCAAGGAAGATGGTGACGCCCTTTATGCTTATACCAACTTAATATAGTTTCAAAAGGAAAATTTTTAAATTGCATACTCGTTT
This sequence comes from Candidatus Altimarinota bacterium, assembly GCA_024710565.1. Taxonomy (GTDB): domain Bacteria; phylum Patescibacteriota; class Gracilibacteria; order BD1-5; family UBA6164; genus UBA7396. The sequence goes on from JANJUN010000064.1 coordinate 8,657, forward strand.
ATTTATTTTTTTACAATCATCATATCAAAAAAACTCGCCCTATATGACAAATCATTATATTTCATAATCTGAACGTCTAAGTTTTTTCATTCATAAAAATATACTTCGTTGATTTCTCAATTACTAAAAAAAGAAGCTCAAACAATGAGTCAAGTATGTTGTCAGATATATCACTGTATTTTTTCGCCCTCTTTTGTATACCAAACTACTGGTTTGGTATCAATATTTCCATCTTTATTTGCTTGTAAATACCAAAACATGATAGGATTTCATTGTAATAAAGAATCTATAATTTCAGACTTTTTAAATTTTTTCACCTCATTGGAAACTCAGATTTGGTGGAGTGCATTACTTATTGGGTACGCATATACTCCATATCCGGTCAATTTTGAAAGATTTTTTGTTTGTTTTCCATGTATTCTTCCGACAAATTCAGTGTATGGATTTCCCCATACTATTTTTGCTCTCTGGTAGAGTGGTTTTTGTTCGTTTTTAGGAATACGAGAGAGAATAGTTTCTTCTTCAATATTTTTTTGTAAAAAATAGGTCGCAAATAAACTCGCTGAATTGATTTCACAACTGAGTGGTTTTTCTTGAAGTTTTTGTTCTAATTCTTTTGAGATAAATACTTTTTTGTTTTTTAAATTTTGTAGCGCTATTTTTTGTTTCAAAGACAGTAAAAAATCGACTTCATTTTTTTGTTGAAAATACGTGAGTAATTTTTCTATCGCTTTATTTTTTCTATCATAATCTGGAAGTTTTTGTATCGCATAAGAAATACTTACTTTCTCAGATAAAGAAAATCAAAAAGTAGTCGAAAAAAAACAAAAACAACATCAAATCATAAGTAAGATTTTGAGCATTTTAGTAAGTTAGATTATATTAAAAAAAATCTTTTGGCATTTTCATAAAGCTGTTTTTCTACTTCTGGAAAAGTTTCTTTTTTTCCATTTTCTTGTCTCAAGGTAAATACTTTTTCTAAATTATATTTGGTATTATTGGGAATATTTTCTTGTCATCTGAGTGGTTGTGGAGATAAAAAAGGACAATCTGTTTCTACTAAGATTTTATCAAGAGGTATATTGGCTGCTGTTTTTTGTACGTTTGGAGCTGATTTATAGGTCACAATTCCAGAAAAACTTATCATACATTCAGAAGAATAATACAAAGCTCTCAGCGCAAAATCAAGATCTTCACTAAAGCAATGTAAAACAAATTTTTTACAACCTGTTTCTTGTAAAACTCTCAGTGTATCTTCTTTCGCGTCACGAGTATGAACGATAATTGGGAGAGAATATTTTTTAGCTAATCCAATTTGAGCTTTAAAAAACTCTTCTTGAAGTGATTTTTCTTCCTCAAAATTATTTTTATCTATCCAATGAAAATCAAATCAGCATTCTCAAATTCATTTCACATAAGCTAAATTTTCGAGCAACATATTTTCTAGTTGGTTGATAGTTCCTCTCAAATCATCTTTATATGCTCAAATATCTGTTGGATGAATTCCAATAGTAGCATAGATAGTTTCAGGATTTTCTTTCGATAATTGTATAGATTTTAATGAATTATCCAAGTCTGTTCCAATAGAGATAATTTTTTCAATTCCATCTTTTTTTAACCCTTCAATAATATCTTTTTCAAAGTGTTCTTTATTTAAATATATATGTGTGTGAGTATCGATTATCATATTATATTTTAGTGATTAAGTTTTGTAAATCTTTTTTTAATTCTTCTTTTTTTATAGTTGTATCTGAAAAATCATAATTATCAAAAAATATTTCAAAATTATCTAATATTGTGTTTGAAGTTTCATGTATACTTGTTTGAAAAGTATTATTTTCTTGAAATTTGATTTTTTTATATTCAAAATAAAAGGTATCAGAGAAAAAACTTAAAAATAATTTTTCATCAAATTCTAGTAGAAGTTTGCTTGTTATATTGAGTAAAATTATTTTTACAATAGCATCTTTTAGAGTTTTTGTATCAATACTTTTTTCTAGACATTCAACTAAATCTTTTGTAGTAAAAATATCTTTGCAATCAATAACTCACAAATCTATCATGGGTCTTGAAGGCAGTTCAAAGCTTTCTTTTTTGAGAGTATTACTATCAAAAATATTATATCCTATTTTATAGTTTTTTTGATTAAAACTGGTGTGTTCTATACTCCCTGGATAACATATATTTCTAATATTAAATTGTTTGTGATAGTGTCCGAGAGCGACATAATCAAATTTTTTGAGAGTATTTAATTCTTCCAAAGTGATGTTTATTCCAGATATCTCGTCTGTGTATTCATCGTATTCTTTGGCAGATATTCAGAAATGACTGATAAAAATATTTTTAGTATTTTCTTTTAAAAGATTACCAGCTTTTCTCAATTCCTCTTTAAAAATATTTTCATCATGAATATGGGGTAAAACTACAAAATTTACTCAAGAAACTTTTGAAAAACTACTAATTTCTTCGTCAGAAAAAGATTTTTTTCAATCACTTACATGTTCGTAGACTCATTTCAAAAAATTTTTTCTTCCTTGAACCTCTTGTTTTTGAAAAGTTTCTACATTTAGTTCTATACTTTCTATTTTTGGTTCATAAAATACATAAAAATTTTCCATACTCTGAAATATTTCAAATGGATGAGTAGTGAGCGAAAGTCTTGGAGTATCGTGATTTCAAGCTATAATAATCACTTTTATTCAGGCTTTTTCTAGTTTCAAAAAATTTTCTACCACTACTGAAATCGCTTTATTGGAAGGTTTTGAAGTATGAAAAAGATCTCAAGAATGTATTACAATATCTGGTTTTTTTTGTAAAATTTCGTTTATAACAAACTCAAAATTTTTATAAAAATCTTCTTCACGAGTAGTGTTTTCTAATCAAATTCAAAGATGTGTATCAGAAAAGTGAAATATTTGCATAATGAGTAGAAAAATAATATTTAAAAAGATTATATTAAGTTTGAATAAAAAGTAAAAAAAATTGATTAAAAAATAAAATACTATACTATATAAATACTTACATCATTGGATATATACATATTTTATTTTTTAAATATTTTTACTATGGTGGTACAAAAAAAGAATTATTGATTTACGCTCGTTGAATTGATTATTGTTATTAGTATTTTAGCTATTTTAGCAGTTATTAGTTTTATTTCATTTCAATGATTCATTACACAATCAAGAGATTCAAATAGACTAATTACTATAAAAAATATCGACACAGGATTATGATTATTTAAAATAAAAGCTTGAAAATTTCCTTTACCAGATAATATTTATGGAACGGGAGTTATTAATAATATTTTATTACATTATGTTTGAAATGTCTGAGAAACTCTCTGAAATAGTATCAATTTTAAATGAAAAATAACCGATCCCAAAGACAATCACTATCTTTATGGAGTTTCATTTGATAAGAAAAATTATCAAATTGCTACTTTTTTAGAGCAAGAAGAATATGCTTCTACCATTTTCCCTCAAGTAAATGCTAATGCTGGAGAAAATGGATATCTTGTTTGAAATTATGATTGACTTCTTATTTATAATTCATGAGCATTTTTAAAATATATAATAAATTTACCCAGTTTAATTTTCTCACAAACTGGAACGGTTGATGTTATTTCTACTGAACCATCTTTTTTATATAAATGAAAAAAACTATGAATTTGAAAAAATGACCTACTCAAAGAAATTACTGGTAAAAATATTTCATTAACTTGAATTGCGCTTACAAATAATCAAAGTCAAATTACTCAATTATCAAATCAACTTGGATATGATAAGAAAAAAATAGGTGAAAAAATATTTTGAGAAAAATATATAGACAGTATTATAACCAATAAATTAGGTATATATTATGGATGGCCAAGCTCTCTTAATAATACAAAAAATGATCGGCATCTTGATAAAATAGTAGCAGATTTAAACGAGTATGACACCATCATTATAGGAGGCTGATTAGAAGATCCTGCTCATGAAGATTATCAAAATACAAAAGATATTTTACATGGAACTGGTGGTTCACTCTGGTATGCTCCAGAATGATTTTCAGGATATAACGGAATTTCCTATGGATATATTAGCCTGATGGATAGTATCTGAAATATTCAAGATAAAATTGATAAATGGAAAATTTTATGAGTTGATGGTATATTTTTTGATGAGGCAGGATATGATTTTTTGATTGATGAATATACTTTTACTACTAAAACTGACGTAAGAAATCATCAAAATACTGCTACTGATTACGCTCATAGTCAATGATTTACGGTTATAATGAATTCTTGGATTATTGATGACGTTTTTGGTACGAGTAATGGTGAAACACCAACTACTTTAGCGTCTTGAGATGGGTATTTAATGGAAAGTTTTGTTTATAATCCTCATGCGATAGAAACTGATTATTATGATTATGATAATGAGCTAGAAAAATTACAAAAAGCAGTAGAGTATAAAAATACTTTTTGAGTTGATATTCTTTGTGTTTGACTATTACCTAATTCATCATATATTACTCCCGAAAGAGTAGATATATTTTATGAAAAATCGAGTTGAGTTTGTGATTATATTCAAATAACCGAAGAGAGTTTTTGAGCAGCTTCTCCTCATGACTTAATTAACTATTTAAAAGATTATAAATAAAAATAATCCCTATTTTTAAAGTCTTACATTATGAAAATAAAATAATTTTTGACTTTTTACTTCTAAAAAAGATAATAATTTTAGTTTAAAATTATTATCTTTTTTTATGGACGAACTACAACTTTCAAAACATTATTTAGCTTTAGATATAAACGATTTTGTAGTTTTTGATATTGAAAAACTCGCTTCCTTACTTGAATATCATTCTGATCTGTATTATAACAAAGAAAAACCTATTATTTCTGATTATGAATATGATCAGCTTTTTAAAAAACTTCAAATTCTCGAAGAAAAGTTTGATATAAAAGAAGGACAAACTCATAAAGTTTGAAGTGATATTACTACCTCAACTTTCACAAAAGTAGCTCATTCTCGCCCAATGATAAGCCTTGATAATACTTATAACGAAGAAGATTTAAGAGATTTTGATGAAAGAATAAAAAGAGTTTTAGCGCTTGATTTTTCAAATAATATTCCATATGTAATTGAGTTTAAGTTTGACTGACTTTGAGTAGAACTCATTTATAAAAATTGAGAGCTAGTCCAAGCTATTACGAGATGAAATGGAATAGAGTGAGAAGATGTGACAGAGAATGTAAAAACGATTAAAAATATTCCAAAAACTATTTCTTATAAAGAACATTTAGAAGTGAGAGGAGAAGTCGTTATGCCAATTTTATCGTTTGAAGAACTCAATGCAAATGCGCTCAAATCTGGTTGAAAAGTTTTTTCCAATCCAAGAAATGCAGCTTCAGGGAGTTTAAGACTACTTGACGCTTCAATAACAGCTGGAAGAAATTTAAAATTTTTTGCTTATGATTTAGCGAATTTTGAAGAATTTAGAATAAAAGAAGAAAAAACAACTTATTTTGATGTTATAAAAGATTTAGAAAGTTTTTGATTTGAGATTTCTAGTTATTTCGTTCCCTGTGAAAATATAAAAAAAGTTATTTCGTCAATTGATAATTTTTGAGATGGAAAACAAAATCTTGATTTTGATATTGATGGACTGGTTATAAAAGTTGATAATGTGTTATTGTGGCAAGATATAGGTTTTACAGCTCATCATCCAAGATACGCGATTGCTTATAAATTTCCAGCTGAAATATTAACTACAAAAATATTATCAGTAGAACATCAGGTTGGAAGAACTGGAACTATTACCCCAGTTGCGAATCTTGAGCCAATTTTTATAGGTTGAGTAATGGTAAAAAGAGCGACTCTTCATAATTATGATGAAATAAAAAATCTTCAAGTTATGGTTTGAGATAATATTTTTATCAAAAGAGCTTGAGAAGTTATCCCAAAAATAGTTGGGGTGGTGAGGATTGATGATGAAATCCCTCCCCCTTCGGGTACTCCCTTTAAAAAAGGGAGATGAAATAAGGATGATTTTATTAATTCCCCCTTTTCCAAAGGGGGTGGCTGAAAGCCGGGGGATTATAAAGAGGAAATCCTTCCTCCAGAAGTTTGTCCAAGTTGTGGAACTTGATTGCTTCGTGACAATGAAAAAGTAAGATTTTATTGTCCAAATCACCTCAGTTGTCCTGAACAAATTAAACAAAAACTGATTCATTCGGTTTGAAAACAAGGTTTCAATATTGATTGACTTGGAAGCGAACAAGTAGATTTATTTTTAGAAAAAGGATTTATTTCAGATCTTTGAGATATATTTACATTAGAAAATAAAAAAGATTTGATTTTATCTCTGCCGGGTTATAAAGAAAAGTCTGTAAATAATTTGTTGAATGCTATTAAAAATGCAAGATCGCAAAAAATAGTAAACTTTTTAGTAGCGCTTAATATTCCCGGAATTTGACCACAAAGTGCCAAGGAATTATCTCGCATCATCACTTCAAACGATGATTTGCTTGAGTTTCATTTTTCTCTAGAATCTTTATCAAACTTGCAAGATATTTGAGAAGAAACAGCAAAAAATATTTATAATTTTTTTACTTCTATTCAAAATAAAATTTTGATGAAAAAACTACTGGAATATATAAAAATTGAGTACAGAGAAGAAATAGTCTGATGAAAATACGAATGAAAAAAGATGTGTATCACTGGAAGTTTTGAAGGATTTTCTAGGGACGAACTTATCGAAAAACTAGAAAAAATGTGATGAAGCTTTGTTTCTTCAGTTTCAAAAAATACTGATTTTTTACTCGCTTGAGAAAAAGCCGGAAGCAAGCTTGATAAAGCAAATTCGCTTTGAGTACAAGTAATAACTTTAGAGGAGTTTTTAAAGTAAAAAAACACTCCCCAAGGGGAGTGTTTGTAGCTCAATCCATGAAAGGTTCTTCTTTTTTATGAAAGATCTCCCAAAGGGTATGAGTTGTAACCATACAAGCAATAAAGAATATCACCCAATAAAGACTAGATAGTACTATCTGACTATGGAAAATTTTTTTTACTGCGTACACCGAAAGTGCTGCAAGGAAAACACTAAGAAGAAGCGCACTTTTATATTGCTTTTTTTGTAAAAATACAAACATAAAACTTGAAATCCCAATAGTGGTAAAAAGTGCCACTATCGTAAACAATGCCATTACCGTTGATAAAGCCATGTTGAAGCCTCCTTATAGTTTGCGTACTATAATTTTAAAATATTATTTGTCAATATTATATTATAAAAAAGAGAATTATGTCGAGAGAAAAACCTGAAATACTCCTATATTTTTTAGAAGATTTGCTAGATGG
>JANJUN010000009.1 GCA_024710565.1 Candidatus Altimarinota bacterium
GACTCTTTTTTAATTGCAAAAATAAAAAAAAAGTTACAATATATATAATATTTTTTAACTTTGAGAAATATGTGTGGAATTTTTGCTTATAAATGAAAAAAACAGGCCGTAAATATACTATTAAATGGATTAAAAAATTTAGAATATAGATGATATGATAGTGCTTGATTGACTGTAATCGATACTCATGGAGAAGCCTACAATGTAAAAGCACTCTGAAAAGTTTCCAATCTTGCTACGAAAGTAGAAACTGAAAAAAAAGATACAAAAGATTTTTGTACTGGAATTGCACATACTAGATGGGCAACTCACGGGGGAGTAAGTTTAGAAAATACACATCCTCATTCGTCAAAAAATGAAAGATTTTATTTGGTGCATAATGGGATCATAGAAAATTATATCGATCTCAAAAAAATGTTAGAAAAAAAATGATATTCATTTTATGGAGATACTGACTCTGAAGTAGTAGCAAAACTTATCGAAGATATTTTTGAAAAAGATTTAGAAACGACTTTAAAAAAAGTAAAAGATATGATTACTGGAGCCTATGCTCTGGCAGTAATTGATAGAAATAATCTAGATACTATTGTAGCTATCAAATTATGAAGTCCTCTCGTGATTGGTTTTAAAGATGATGATTTTTATCTTTCAAGTGATTCAAATGCGATTGCTAATGTAACTGATTATTATATTCCAATTGATGATCATGAAATGGTAATTATAAATAGAGATACCTATAAAATCATCAATGCTGAAAAAGAAGTCAAAAAAGATAAAATAGAATCTATAGCCTACAACACCAATAGTGATATGTGAGCTTTTCAACATTTTATGGAAAAAGAAATTTTTGAAGTACCAAGTATTATTGAAAATATTTTATGAGGAAGAATTGATTTTAAAAGTCTCGATATAAAAAGTAATGCGCTTTCAAGACTCGATATAAAAAATATTGAAAAAATAGAATTCGTTGCTTCAGGAAGTAGTTATAATGCTTGATATTGTGGGACCTATCTTTTTGAGGAAATTGCTTGAATTCCGGCTCAAATCCATATTTCAACAGAATTTAAATATAAAAAACAATTCATAAATGATAAAACTCTCTATGTTTTTATTTCACAATCTTGAGAAACTGCGGATAGTTTAGAATGTCTTAAAATCGTAAAAAATAAAGGCGGAAAAACTTTTTGAATTGTAAACGTAGTTGGTTCGTCAATAGCAAGACTATGTGATAATTGACTTTATACACATTGTGGAGTAGAAGTATGAGTAGCCGCAACAAAAAGTTTTATTGGACAACTCCTTACCATTTTAATAGTCGCTCTCTATATCGGAAATAAAAAATGACTCGATTATAATGAATATGCAAAAATAGTATCTGGTCTGGAAAGATTGAAAGATGACATCAATATGATACTCGTACACGCAAGAAAAATACAAGATATTGCTAAGAAATATGGTGAATATAAAAACATGTTTTTCCTAGGAAGAAATGTTTTCTATCCTCTTGCTATGGAATGAAGTTTGAAATGTAAAGAAATTACCTATCATCATACTGAAAGTTACTCTTCTTGAGAACTCAAACATGGACCTCTCAGTTTGATAGAGGAAAACTTCCCTAGCCTCCTTATAAATCCAGAAAGTCCGCTGTATGAAAAAAATATTTCTTCTCTGAAAGAAATACAAGCAAGAAAATGAAAAGTAATCGGACTTGTTTCTCAAGATGATATCCATTCAAAAGAATACGATGATATCATTGAAGTTCCAAAAACAAATACCTATAATGCCCTTTTTACTACTTCTGTTGCCTTACAACTTTTTGCTTATTACATGGCAAATAGTTTAGGAAGAGAAATTGATAAACCAAGAAATTTAGCGAAAAGTGTTACCGTAGAGTAAAAAAAAAGCATTCCATTATGGAATGCTTTTTAAAATTTTAAATTATACATAATCTCTGCTTTATTGTCTTTGCCAATTCATACAGAAATATGTTCACGTTGAGCTTTTGATGTACTAAGTTGATATTTAATTCCAACCACACTTCATCAAGTATGAGATCTAAAAACTCCTCATGATATATTTTCAGTAATGGGCACTTTTATTTTTGGTAATACAACCTCTTGGAAATATTCTTTATTTTTTTCTCAAATCGTCGTATGTGCTTGCTTTCAAATATGATGAGATTGGACATTTAAAGTTTGAAAAACTAAATTTTTATTTTTTTGTAATTCACTTTGTACTTCCAGATTTTCTGCCAAAACAAGAGGAGATCAAGTAAGGATACTTGAAGCCAATAAAACTTCTTTTACAATATTCATATACTATAATAATTATTTTGTAAGAAAATATTATAATTACTTTTTAAAATTATCAAATTTATATGTAAAATAAAAATAATGCCGTTAAGATTCCAAGTACACTTCCCGCAAAAGCTTCAGAAGGAAGATGTCCAAGAGACTCTTTAAATTTTTCTCCTATCAATCTATTGATAGCTACCGCATGAAGTCATGCTTCGTAGCGAATATTTATCGCATCATAAATAATAATAACCGTAAATCCTAAACTGATAGCAAATAAATCTGATGAAACTCAATACTTTAAAGCAACCGCTGTTGTTAATGATGTTACTACAGCAGAATGAACCGAAGGCATTCATCAACTTCCAAGAGCTTTTTTGATATTAAATTTTCAACTCGCATACATAGAAGAAATTCATTTGATTACTACTGCTATGAAGAAAGCCATCGATGGAATTGATATCAGGTGAGAGTAAAAAATATTAAATTCCATAAGTAAAAGTTAGAAACTAATCCTCTAGTCAAACGACCAGCTCCTTTTTCAAAGGAGGATTTTTCTCTTTTTTATCTCTCTTTAGAAAAAAGAGTAGGTAAAAGTGGAGAGATTTATTTAATTTCATCAATAGTATATTCATCCACACCTCCTGGAGTTTTTACTTTAATTTTATCTCATTTTTTCTTTCCAATAAGAGCTTTCCCAACAGGAGATTCATTGGATATTTTTGCTGGTGAGCTTAAAATATCTGCTTCTGTCGTACCCACTATTTTAAAGGTTTCTGTTTCATTTTTTTCTTTGTCGGTAATCGTTACTAACGCCCCGATTTTAACTTTATTTTCATCTTTTTTTGATTCATCGATGAGAACAACATTTTTTAATTGTTCTTCTAAATCTATAATTCTTTTTTCTACTTGTGCTTGTTCATTTCTTGCATCTTCGTATTCAGAGTTTTCTGATAAATCTCAGAAAGATATCGCCTCTTTTAATTTTTCTGCTATTTCAACTCTTTTTGTATTTTTTAAATAACTTAATTCTTCTTGTAGTTTTGCCAATCACTCAGCCGTAACATAAATTAAATTTTCACTCATGTTTTGTATAATTAAATATTAAAATTTTTGTAATAGTATATTTTTTATGTCATTATAATAACTCTTTTTTACTTTCAGTCAAAATAAAATATTCTCCCCTTGCATCACCAGTCTCACCATATCGTCTTTTGGATTTAGGTTAATGAAAAATGTTTTTTTTCAAAAACTTTCTACCTTATTCAGTTCAAATTTTCTCACCATAATATCATTTGAAAGGAGCGTAAAAATATTATAAAAATCTTCAAAAGATGATTCTGGGAAAAAATACATTTCTAAGTTTTCTCAAGTATAGGTATAATATTGATTTGGATATTCATCACTAATATCAAATATCTTATAATATTCATCATACGCTTTTTCAGACAGCTTATATTGAGAAAATCTTGGGAGAACAGAATTGATTCTTACCAAAGATTGTTGTCTTTTTTCTTCTTGTTGTTTTTTCTCGAGCTCTCTTTTTTGCACATCAAGATCTATTGGATTATTTTGTCCTGACAGAGTAGGAGTACTCAATTCTACCAATGACGGTTGTATAGGACATTCCTGCTCGATAGGAGTTTCACAATTACACGAAAGATTTTGAGATCAAGAAAAATTTTTGAGCAAATAATCATCCGTAATAAGTGTAGTATAATCTTGAGGAATATCATCTCAATATTTCATTTGTTTGAGAAAAAAGCTATAGGTATCACTATAAAAATAAAGTCCTATATTACACAAAAAAACAACACAGATGACAAGTATAGTATAAACTACTTTTTTCATAATAAGACATTTATTTTTAAAGTCCTTATTTAACTTTTATTTGTGAAAAATCAAGTTCTATAGGAGTATCTCTTCCAAGTAAATTAATATTTAATTTTACCACTCCTTTTTTATCATTTATTTCAGAAATAATTCCCTCATTTCCTTCAAATGATCCTTTCGTAATAGTAGCAATATCTCCAACTTTGTATTTGGTTGAAAAGGTTTGAGAATTTCTTTCTAACATTCATTTTAATTGAGCTAATTCCTCACCAGAAACTGGAACTGGAACATTTCAAGCCCCAAGAAATCATGTTACATTTGGCGTATTTCTGACAATATACCAACTTTCATTAGTAACCACCATTTGTACTAAAATATATCATGGAAAAATATTTTTTTGTTTTTTCACTTTTGTTCATCAAGCTCTGAGTGTTACAACATCATGAGTAGGAACAAACACATCTAAAATATAATCCTGGAGAGAAAAACTTTCTCTTCTTTGAAAAAGTGATTGTTTCACGTTTTCTTCAGTTCCAGAAATTACTTGTATTACATACCATTCAGCTTTCATAATGTTTAGTTATTGATTAAATCTTTTAAGTAAAAAATTACATTTGTAAATAATGTTGAAGATATAAATATATATAATCAAAATAGCACTAGCAATATTACAACAATAGTAAAATATTTTTTTGTTTCGTCTTTTGTAGGCCAAACAACATGTCTCATTTCTCTAACAGAATCCTTAAAAAATTGTATCATAAGAAAAATTTTAATAATAAAAAAGTGTCACAATATGAGTTTGCGACACTTGTCAATACTGATTATATAGAAATCTTGTATTTGTCAAAAAAAAACTTGTTTTTTAACCATATTATTCCCCCCGTTTTATACCTATAAATATTTCCATTATTTTTTATAAAAAGAACAAGACCCCTAAAGTGGGGCCTTGAAACTTTAACCAGAAATGCGTGAGACGGCGATGAGAGAGATCATTACCAACGGAGCGATATTCATCACCCCCGTGACCAATGGGACTCCATAGCCATCTTTATTTAATTTTGAGTTAGGGGAAAAAATTTCACCCAATGCAATACCAAACTGCTTCATAGTCTTCTCCTTTTTAAAATGGGAGCTTATTGTAATTATTTTTTTTATTTGTCAATTTTTTTAAACTCTGCGTAATGTATTTTGAGTTTATCTCACCTAAACATACTTTCAAATTCAGTGATTTTTGTTTTGGTAAATTTTTCTGAATCTTTTTCGTAATCATAACTAATAAATTGAGGACTCCATAATCATATTTCTTTGATAATTTCTAAAACATCCTCAAAGTATTTCTTATGATCTGTTTTGAAAAAAAACTCTCACTGGTTTTTTGTTATTTCAAAAAGTTTCACAATAAAATCTTTTTGTAAAAGTTTATGTTTCTTTTGTCTATCTTTATTATCCCAAGGGTCTGGAAAAAATATATAAGTTCTGGAAACTTCATTTTTTTCAAATATTTTATCGATATTTTGACCAAAATCTTTTAAAAGAATAAAATTTTTCGTTCCTGCATTTCTTGATTTTTCTGCCGTTTTAAAAAGTCTTTTAAATTTTATTTCCATTCCGATAAAATTTTTATCCAAATGTTCTGAAGATTCCAAAGAAAAAAAATGACCTAATCATGTTCAAATTTCCAAATATACTTCATTTTTATTTCCAAAAAACTCCTCCCATTTTCCTTTTTGAGAATATATTTTTTCTGGTATTTGTAAAATATGTGGGTCATTTTGAATAACCTCAATATAAGGATTGTTTTTCATAATAGATAATAGGATTTAAAAAATAAGACGCTCTTTGAGAAGGGTGCGTCTTATTGAGGAAGAAATACTAAAAGAAGTAGTATTTCAATGTTGTATGGTACAGCCCAAATCCGAAAATCGTAATTAACGCGATAAAACAGATAGCTATCAATACATAATGGGCTCCTTTATCACCCCGAGTTGGCATCTCTACATCATATTCACGATGCATAATAGACTCCTTTTTAGAAAGTATCTATATATAATGATTTTTTCTTATTTTGTCAAGTTTTTTATCCTCTTTAAAACGGTCGGGTGTGTGTAATGGATAAACTCATAGATAGGGTGTGGGGATAAATTGGTGAGATTATTTATTGAGAGTTTTTTTAATCCAGAAACAAGTGCCTCTGCTGAGTAGTTTTCTTTCGCATAAGCATCGGCTTCGTATTCATTTTTTCTTGAAAGCATATTTGCTATAATACTTAAAACTAAGCTCATCGGAGTAAATAAAATCCCGAAAGCAATCGCCCCAATATGAAAACTAGGATTTGTACTTCATAAAGCGACCGCTACTTCTCTATTGTCAATAATAAGGGAAAATAAAAATAAAATAATTCCCGTTTGAAAAATAGAAAATAAAAGCATTTGGAGAGTATGTTTTTTCTTATAATGTCCAATTTCATGAGCCAATACAGCAACTAATTCTTCCGAAGTCAGATCTGAAATCAATGTATCATATAAAACAATTCTTTTCTTTGGACCAAATCCTGAAAAATACGCGTTCGCTTTTGAGCTTCTTTTGCTTCCATCAATCACATAAATTTCTTGTAACTCAAATCATACTTTTTTCCCAAATGCTTCTATCGCATCTCTGAGAGATCCTTCACTTAGAGGTGTTTGTTTATTAAAAAGCGGAACTATTATACTCGAGTAAAACATCATAATAAATACTGAAAAAAGTGACAAAAAAACAAAAGCCACCCACCAAAAATTGGTTCCAATAATTGTATAAATCCAAACGATAAAAGAAAGTATTCATCCTCAAATAATTGCAGTTAAAAAAAGTGATTTTATGATATCCAGAAAAAAAAGTTTTTTTGTCATTTTATTAAATCAAAACCTTTCTTCTATAACAAAGGTTTGATAGTATGAAAATGGAATTGAAAAAAGAGTTTGTAATACAACAATAATTCCAAAAAATGACAGTGCGAGAAAAATATCTCCTGAAATATATTGTCTTAAAAATTCATCTAAAAATCAAAATTCTCAAAAAACTAACACCAGTAGTGTCAACAAAAAACTTATCGTACTAGAATAATTTTCAAATCTGTGTTTTGTTTTTTCATACGCTTGAGACTGGGCGTATTTTTCTTGATTATAAATTCACGCTACTTCTT
>JANJUN010000027.1 GCA_024710565.1 Candidatus Altimarinota bacterium
CAAAATAAAAGCAAAAAACTTTGAAAGAGAAGCAAACTACTCTGAAGTTGCAAAAATAAATTACTGAGAAATACCTGCTTTAGAAAAAGAAATTTCTGAAATTGATTTAAAACTTGAAGAAATTAAAAACTCAGGAAAGTCTTATTTAAGAGATAAAGTAACAGAAGAAGACATCGCAGAGATTATCTCAAAATGGACGTCTATTCCTGTTTCAAAACTTGTGCAAAGCGAAAAAGATAAAATATTGCATTTAGAAGAATATTTAAAAAAATCCGTTGTTGGACAAGATAAGGCTATTTTTTCAGTAGCAAATGCTATTAAAAGAGCAAAAGCTTGACTCAATGATGAGCATAAACCTCTTTGAAGTTTTCTCTTTTTATGACCAACTTGAGTGGGGAAAACCGAGACTGCTAAAGCTTTAGCTTTAAATCTATTTGACTCAAAAGATGCTTTTATCAGAATTGATATGAGTGAGTATATGGAGAAATTCTCAGTTCAAAGACTTATTTGAGCACCTCCAGGATATGTTTGATATGAAGAATGATGACAACTCACTGAAGCTGTGAGAAGAAAACCTTATAGTGTCATACTTTTTGATGAAGTCGAAAAAGCTCATCCAGATGTATTTAATGTATTACTTCAAGTTTTAGATGATGGAAGACTAACCGATAGCAAATGAAGAACCGTAAACTTTAAAAATACCATTATTATTCTTACCAGTAATATTGGAAGTAAAAAAATTGCTTCTCTCATAGAAGAAAAGAGATCTGGGGAAGAAATTCAAAAAGAAATGCTAAATGAACTAAAAAACTATTTTAGACCAGAATTTCTTAATAGAATAGATGATATAGTAGTATACAACCCTATAAACAACGAAATGATTTTAGAAATAGTTGATATTTTACTCAAAGATGTTTCTAAAATTTTAGAAGGAAAAAATATAAAAGTTGATTTTTCAAAAGAACTCAAAGAATATTTAATAAAGGTCTGATTTGATAGCGAGTTCTGAGCAAGACCTATGAAAAGAGCTATTACAAATATTGTTTTAAATGAACTTTCTCATTTTATACTAAAAGATGGATTAAAATCTTGAGATAATGTAGTTTTAAGTATTGAAAATGATAGATTAGTTTTGAAAAAATAAATTTTTTCCTAAAATAAAAATATTAGAAAATAAAAATATAAAATGACGAAAAAAGAAGTAAAAAAGGTAAATTTTGATGTTTATAACTCAAAAACAAAAGAACTTATAAAAAAATTTGATACACTTTGAGCAAGAATTTTTGATATAGATAATGCTTTTTTATTACGTTGATGAGAAAAAGAGAAACTAAAAATACTTGAAATTTGATGTTTTTCTTGAAGAGAGTTTGAATATATAAAAAATTATTCAAAAAAATATACTTGAATTGATATTTCAAAAGATGCAATAGATTATGCTAAAAATAAATTTCAAGACTGAGAATTTATTATTTGAGATATTGAAGAATATGAATTTGATAAAAAATTTGATATTATTTTCGCTTTTGCATCTTTAATACATTCAGATATTGAAACAACAAAAAAGTTATTTGAAAAATTTTACAAGATATTAAACGAAAATTGAATTATTTATATTTCAATGAAATCAAGTGAAAATTATAGTGAAATAACAAAAACTGACGAGTTTTGAACTAGAATTTATTATCATTACAGTTTAGAAGAATATAAAAAACTCCTCTGAGGTAAATTCGAAGTAATTTATCAAGATGAGCAAAATTTTAATAATCAAAATTGGTTTACCATAGGTTTTAGAAAAATTTTGAAAAAATAGTTTTTTAATTATAATGAGAATAACTATTATTTAAAAATTAAAAATGCTTAAAATACAAACTTGAACTAAAAATGAAATTTTGAGAAAAGTTAGTGAACCTATAAAAACTCAAGAACTAGATAAATATATAAAACTCGGGCGTGAAATGATAAAATATGTAAAAAATCCTGATAATCACGGAGTAGGACTCGCTGCCCCTCAAATATGAGAAAATAAAAGACTAATAGCGGTTAGTTTATTAAAAACTCGGGATGACGATACCTTTCAAACAATTATGATGATTAACCCTGAGATATTAGAACATTCAAGTGATTGCGAAATTGAAGGTGAAGGGTGCCTTTCTGTACCATGAGAAAAATGAAATGTAGAAAGATATAAAAGTTTAAAATTAAAATATGTTGATGAAAATAAAAAAGAAAAAGTAGTTATACTTTCTTGAGTTTCAGCTCGTATTGTACAACATGAAATTGACCATTTAGATGGAATACTCTTTGTTGATAAAGTAATAAAAAAATAAATCGCCTAGGCGATTTATTTTTTTATTTTATTATCTATATTTAGAATAATCATACATTTTCATTTCACTATCAACTTTTCTAATAATATCAAGTATTACCGAAACGATAATAATAAGTCCTGATGCTGAAATAATGAAGTCTACCGTTTGTCCCATAACTTTTCACATAACATATGGTAAAACTGCTATAAGTGCTAAGAATGATCATCCAAAAAGATTTAAACGAGCCGATACTTTTGTAAGATATTCTGCTGTATCATTTCCTGGTCTAATCCCTGGAATATATCCTCCTCTTTTTTGAATATTTTCTGCTATATTGTCAGTATTAAAGGTAATAGATACATAAAAGAATGAAAATCCAACTACGAGTAAAAAGTAAATGGCAATAAATATCCAACTCGGATTTTGCATAGAAAAATGACTCATCATATATTCTCCTAATTTTTTAGCAGTTTCTCAACTTTGACTTGATAGGATTTGTCCTAAGATAGAAGGGAAAGTTACAATAGAAACAGCAAAGATAATAGGAACCATCCCAGCCTGATTTACTCTAATTGGAAAATATGATTTTTCATCTCTTCCTGTTCTTGAATAAATAACTGGAAGTCTTCTATTTCATTCAGTAAATTTAATAATGATATAAATAATTACGAGAGTTGCTATTAAAAGCCCGGCAAATAATCCATATGCTCATGTGTTTAAGTGCCCCATAATTACATTTGGCACTCCAGATAAAACTCATGCAGTAATAATTATACTTATCCCGTTTCCGATTCCGTATTCTGTCATTACTTCTCAAAGCCATAAAAGAAAAACGGTTCCAGCTGTTACAATAAGCATACTCATAAGTACAAGAGACGTATCTGAAGTATCTATAATAGATCCTCCTGCTAAAGAATTCAAAAGAATGATCATTCCATAACTTTGTACAAAAGCGAGTGGTAAAGTTAACCATCTCGTCCATTTATTGATAGTTTTTTGTCCTTGTTCTCATTCTTTTTGTAAATCTCCAACTTTTGGTACAATTACTCCTAAAAGTTGAATAATAATCATCGCATTAATATATGGAGATAATCCCATCAATATAATAGAAAAATGTTCTAATCATCCTCACATTAAAGCAGAGAAAAAAGCAAGTCCTGATTGTTGTTCCATAACAGCCTTTAAACCATCAGTATTTACTCCTGGAACAGGGATTACTGATATAAATTTATATACTAAAACAAGTAATAATACGGCAATTATTTTTTTTCTTAAACTCTCCGTACCAAATATAGATTTCATATGATTTAAAATCATAACATATGTATTAAAAAGTAAAAAATCGTGTTAATTATAATAAAAATAGAAAAAAGTAAAGCCTATTTACGTATTTTCTTGTTTTTCTTGGCTTTTTTGTTCTTCTGAGCTGTCCTTATGATTCAAAATCGCCTCTACTCTGTTCTCTTGATTTTTCCCACAGTATGGACAGACATGCCAATCTGGTTTGATTTCTTTTCCACATCACGCACAATCTTTTTTTAAAGGATTTGAGCAATTTGGACAAAATTTATATTCTGGTTGTATGTCAAAAGAACATTTTTTACAAGATTGATTTTTTTCTTGTGGAGTTTTTTCATCTTGAAAATCTGACAGATCAATTTCTTCGTCGATAGAAGCCTCTTCATAATATTTCTCAAAAAGCGTTTTACTGGGTCTGATAAGCAAATAAACAACTATTCAAAGAGGAGTTCATAAAAGAACCGTAAAAATAGAAAATATTTGATATAAAATATTATTGGTTCTATTGATAATGTCTTTTGTTACCCAAATAATAATAGCAATCCAAACAATAAAAAAATAAATTACGACTAATTTTAAAAAACTCTCAAATGTCAACAAAGAAAAAACAGATGATAAAAATCCAACATAATCAAAAGTAATAATAGCATCAAGGAACATATTTATATTTTCTAGAAAATTTTGCATAATGTATGATTGTTAAAAATTAAGAAAGATGGTCTTGTTTCCACTTTTCAATCGCTTTATGATTTCCACTCACCAAAATATCAGGAACTTTCTTTCCCATAAATTCTTGAGGTTTAGTATATACAGGATACTCTTTTTGTCTATTTAATTTTAGAGAAAAACTTTCCTCTAAATACGATTCCTGATTTCAAAGAACTCCTGGAATTTGTCTCACTATTGAGTCAATAAAAACCATACTTGCTAACTCTCCACTCGTAAGAACATACTCTCAAATACTTATTTTATAATCTACATATATATCAATAATTCTTTGATCAATTCACTCATAATGTCCACATATTATAATATATTCTTCTCCTAATTTTTCAGCATATCTTTCTGTTTTCTCTTGTGTTAAAAGATCTCACGATGGTGACATATAAACTACTTTTAATCTTTTTCCCACTTGAGAAAAAATACTCTCTAATACTCGAGAAAGTGGTTCTGGAGAAAGTACCTGTCCATGCATACCATAGGCTTTATCATCAACTCTTCCGGTAGGAAGATGAGAAAAATCATTTAATTTATAAAATTGTATTTGAAGGAAATTATCTTCTCTGGCTCTTTTCATAATACTCGAAGAAAAATATGATTCAAAGCTTTCTGGAAAAATCGTTATTATGTGAATTTTCATATAAAATATGTCTAATAAATATTAAAAATGATGATATTTTTTTTACCTCTAAAATCAATAATTCTTCTCAAGTAAAATTGACTTTTAAAAAAAAGCAATTATAAAATTTTTCTTCTCAATTTTATCTTGATGGTTTTCTGTTCTGGATAAAACACATCTGGAATATTCATTTTTTCAAAAAATAGGATTCCTAGAAATGTAAAAAATATCAAAAGAATGCGTTTTTCACTTCCTTTTTTAAAATTATATAAAAAATTTGACTCCTACGAAAAAAGCATATAATTCGTTGGTTTTCTTTTTTTTAAAGATAAAAATATATCCTCATTTTTCAATAGTATGTCAACATTCTATCACTTAATATTATATGAACCCCCTCCAAGCTTTTAGTAATTATAAAGCTATTATATGTCACCTCTGAGTGACTTACATTATTTGATATAAAAAATATTTTAAGATTTATATGAATTCTTAAGTATTTTTTACTCTCTTTGAAAACATTTATTTCATATCATTTATTCGCATGGAAGTTACCTTTTTAAGCGCAAGTTTGTCGTTATTTTTCTTGCTTACTGCATCTGTATTTACCTATATTATTTCAAAAAAAATAAATTTCCCCTATACCGTACTCCTCTTAATAGTATGACTTTTATTTATTCCATTATCTAGAATTGAGTTTTTTTCATTTATAAACCACTTTCAACTTACTCCAGATATACTTTTTTATGTTTTTTTACCAATACTCATTTTTGAATCTGCCTATAATATGAATTATAGACAAGTATTAAAAAACTGGAAATCTATTAGTAGTCTTGCTATTTTTGGGCTCTTAATCTCAGCTTTTGCAATCGGATGAGCGATGTATTTTATTTTTCCTCTTCTTGGATTTCAAATACCGTTTCTGGTATGTTTACTGTTTTGAAGTCTCATATCAGCAACAGACCCAGTAGCCGTACTTTCTATTTTTAAAAGTATTGGAGCTCCAAGAAGATTGACTTTAATTTTTGAAGGAGAAAGTCTCTTTAATGATGGAACCTCTCTGGCATTATTTTTAGTAATTTTATGAATTATTTTAAGTGGTGAAATATCTCCTTCTACCTATCTAGAATGATTTGGTTCATTTGCATCTATGATGGTAGGTTGAATATTATTTGGAAGTTTTACTTGAGTTTTATTTTCAAAAATTATTGGAAAAATAAAAAATAATGAAATGGTAGAAATAAGTCTCACTATGATTTTAGCTCATGTGACATTTATTTTATCAGAAATCATTTCTCATCATGCACATATAGGTTGATTTGATCTAAAAATCTCTTGAGTAATTGCTACCTCTGTAGCTGGGATTATTATCTGAAATTATGGAAGATATAAAATATCTCCAAAAGTAGAAGCACACATGAATCAATTTTGGGAGTTTTTTGCATTTTTATGTAATTCTCTCGTATTTATTCTGATGTGACTCATTTTATCTCATATCAATGTAAATTTTTCTCTGTTTATTATTCCAATATTTGCTACGATTATCATTGTCATCATCGCAAGATGACTCAGTATTTATATCCCAATTGGAATCATTAACGCTCTTAAATTAGAAGAAAATATTCCAGCTTCTTGGCAACATCTTCTTTCTTGGGGAAGCCTCAGAGGTGCATTAGCACTTATGATGGTACTTATGGTTCCCGGGGTGTGAGATAAATGATATGATAAAGTTCTTCAATTTCAACAAACCGTTGGTTGGAATTTTTGATTTGATGTAAGAGAATTTCTTATCGTTATTACTATCGGAAGTATCATGTTTACTCTTTTTATCAAAGCAACCAGTATCGGTTATCTTATGAGAAAACTTGGTGCTACCAAACTCCACGAACTCGAACAATTTGAACAACAAGAATGAAAAATTCTCTCACTCATAAAAATGCTTTCAAAACTCGATAATTTACACCAAAAAAATTACCTCACCACAAGTGAAGTAAATAATCTAAAAATAAAATATGAAAAAAGACTCAAACAAGCAACTGATTCGCTCAAAAAACTAATAAAAGATTTAGGAGTGGAAAATTGAAAAGCCCTTATACAAAGAGCGCTTTCACTTCATGCTTTATGAATTGAAAAACAATACCTCAAGGATCTCTTTGCATACAATGAAATTTGAGAAAAGAATTTTAAATATATCTTAAATAAAATTAGCAGACAAATAGAAAGACTTGAGTCTTGAAAGCCACAACTCAAAGAGTTTGCAGACGATGTCATAGAGCCTGATTTTTTTCAAAAATTAGTAAATGCTTTTACCAATCATGACAAAACTTTTGTTGATGATTACGTTATCAACAGAACAAAAACTATTATTACCAGAAAAGTTATTAAAGAATTAAAAAAACTCTCTGAAATTGATTTTGGTTTTGACACAACTATGTTTGATGAGATTATTTCTCTCTATGAAAAATTTAACCTCATTGCGAATGAAAAAAAAGATACTATTTTTAAACAACATGAAAATGAAGTTTCTGTATTAGAAGCAAAATTAGCCGATAAATCACTTCTGAAACTCGAAGAAAATATTATCAACGATCTCTATCATAAAGAAATTATTACTCCAAAACTCCATATTCAATTTATGGATGAAATCGAAGCAGAAATTCTCAAAGATGTACAATCTATTGGATAAAAAAATCCTGAATAATTCAGGATTTTTTTGTTTTGAATTGATTTTTTATGGAAAAAAAATATTATGTTAAAAAATAACCTTTTTATCTCATGAAAAACTTTGATTTAACCAAGCTTTTTTGATCAAAAACGAGAACCAAACTTTTAGAAAAGTTTTTTTTAGAATATGAATCTGGAAACAATGATGGTTTTCATATGAGAGCTCTTTCTCGTGATCTTGATGAACAAATCAATTCTATAAAAAGAGAGCTCGATAGTTTAGAAGAACTTCATATTTTAAAAAGTCGCGAAGAATCAAAAAAGAAATTCTTTTTTCTTAATAAAAATTTTATTCTTCTTGAAGAATTTAAATCCATATTTCTCAAAACATATAATCCTTACGAAAGCATTAAAAAATTTTTTAAAACGCAGGATTTTCTTGAACTCATTGTTATAAATGAAGAACTCGCCAAAAGATTGGTTGGAAATACCAATAATATCGTTGATATTTTTCTGATTTGAGAAATGGATAAAATTGCTTTTAATGAATTTTTAGCAAAAACTTTTTTTAATAGAAAAATAAAATATGCTATTATCACGAAAGAAGATTTTCAAAAAAGACTAGAGTACAACGACAAACTTATTTTCAATATCATGAAACAAAAAGGAAATTTATTTCTGAAAGATACTATTTGAGTTGATGCTTACATAAAATAAAACACTCATTATGAGTGTTTTATTTTATAATACGCTAGAATTCCAATCATTGCTGCATTATCCATACAATACAAATTTTTTACTGGATAGAGAAAATGGAGGTGATTTTCTCAAGCTTTTTCTCTAATTTTTTCTCTGAGATCACTATTAGCACTCACTCATCCCGCTAACATAACTGTTGAAACTCCTTTTTCCAAAGCTCCTTGAATTAACTTATAAGCCAAGACTTCATTCACTGCATTTTGAAATTCATAAGAAATCTCTTTTTTATCCTCATCATTGAGATGTCATTTCTGGCCAATTCTATTATCAATCTCTCTTTTTACGGCTGATTTTAAACCGGAAAATGAAAAATTAAATTCCTCTTTTTTCAGCCAAACACGAGGAAATAACTGAGTATTTTTATCCTGAGAATACTCCGAAGAAAGTTGTGAAATAATAGGTCCGCCTGGATATCCTAATCCCATCATTTTTGCTACTTTATCATAACTTTCTCATGCGGCATCATCTTGAGAACTTCCCATTTTTTCCATTTCCCATAAAGATGACATATAATAAATATCATTGTGTCATCAAGATACGGTTAAACAAACCAGAGGAAAGGTAATATCTTCTTTTTTTCTTTCTAAGAAATTAGAAAAAATATGTCATTGTATATGATTGAGTTCTAAAAGCGGTTTTTGTAAAATTTTTGAGAGCGTTCTGGCAAAAGTTATCCCAGTTAAAAGAGACGGAATAAGTCATGGATATCAGGTAACTGCGATATAATCAATATCTTCTATACGTAATTTTGATTGATGGAGCACATTTTCACAAACCTCAAAAATAGCATTTGCATGCTCTCTTGCGGCAACCTCAGGAACCACACCACCCGTTGGAGCATGAATTTTAATTTGACTTTTTGTATCAAGCGCGAGTAAAGTATCATTTTCAAAAATTGCCAAGGAGGTATCATCACAACTCGTTTCTATAGCTAATATTTTCATACTAAATAATTTTTTGTCTTCTAAGTAATATAAGGCTTCCGATAAAAAAGAGAACAAATACTCACAAACTCAATATGATATGGTATTTTATATTTTCATCTTTCTTACTATCAGCATAGGCTGTGGGAATTATATTGATTTTATTATTTTTTTCTATTTTATTTTCATTTTCTTCTCCAGAAGAAGATTTTTTTGGAATTTTTCCTTGCACTTCTACCATAAAATAGGTTGCGTCAGAATGAGTCGTATCTTTTACTTGAAGTGAAATAAAGTATACCCCTGGAGAAAATGTATAACTTCCTGGATTTTTTTTATTGAATGTTTTTCCATTTCAAAAATCCCAAAAATACGTAAGTTTTTTTCCTTCACTCATACTTCCATCAAGATTGATAGAACAGGTATCTGTATTTATACAGGTAACCTTATTTCAGGAAAAAATTTTATTTTGAGTAAGTTTTCACTGTAAAGAAATAATCGCTTTAGGAGGATCATATTCTTCTGGAAAAATTTCTTTTTTTGATGAAAATGCAATGTAGTTCATATAATCATCATCAATTTCAACGTGAGATGTTTTTTCAAATTCATAGGTATTACTTTCTGATAAATACAGGCTTGTTTTTACTTCAAAATCTCAAACATCTGGCTGAATAATCAGGAGTTCATATTTTCCATTTTTATCAGATTTGGTTTCGTAAGTCAAATCTGCGAATACTTTTTGAAAAAAAGAGGGAAAAAGACTCAATTCACTATCTTCTTTTTCTAAAGTAATCAAGAGTGATGAATTTGGGAGAGTAACTCAAGATATTTTTATTCCTGTTTTTTGCTTTGAAATTTTTTGAGTAAATGAAGTTTCTAATACCTGAAAGAGCTTTTCTTTTTTCTCTTCTCTGGAAATATCTTGCATCATAATATTTTCAATAAAAGTACTTTTCTCATCAAAAGAAAAAAGTTGTTTCTCTCAAGAACGATAATACACCTCATAATTCATAGTATTTTTTTGTTTTTTAACTTCGATAATTTCAAGTGGCTGTTGTTCGGGCTTCAAAATAAATCACTCCGGAGAAGAAAATTCCCATTCCATTATATCAATAGTTTTATCATTACAAATAAGTCTGACTTCTTCTTTTCATGAATTATTTATATTGATTTTTGTATCGTATTTATAAAATATACTCCTTTGTTTTGCGTCTAATAGAAAGGATTCTGAAAATTTGTAGGGTTTACTTCCAGATGATATCATATCATCTAAATAACATCCCTCTAAATCAATAACTTTTTCTCAAATATTTTGAATTTCTATAAATTCTAAGTTATCTGCTCAAGTAGGATTTGGAAGTACTTGCGTAATTTTCAAGGTAAAAGTCGATATATCTTGTTCATGGTATATTTTTTCCTCTTGTAATTTTATATCGGTATTCTGTAGGAGTGTCTTTCCTGTTCATAGCTGAACTGAATCTTTTCATTTATGAGAAAAATCTAGATAGGCTTCTTTATAATTTTCAGGATAATTTTTATCATATACTTTCAGTGTTATTTTAAAATCTCAAATGGGATAATGCAGATTTCCAGGGTTGCATTTTTCCTGAATATTTCAATCATAATTTCCTCACGGGAAATTCCATAAACATTTTTCTGATGGATTTTTTTGCGTATATTTTACGTTAATAGAACAAGTTTCTTTCGTACAAATATTGTCTTTATCGAGTCATGATTGAACTTCAATTTCTGGAGAAGAGATCACAATAGTTGGTAGATTTGGTGAGTTTGATGATGAAATATATACCGTTTTTGTTGTCTGTGGTTCTTTATATCCTGTATTTTTAATGCGCAAAGTTTGTGTTTGAAGAGAAGCTATGTTTCATTTTTCTTGTACCGTATAGGTGATTAAAAATTCTCAAACGGGATATATAATAGTATTGGGATTACATTTTTGTTCTTCTCCCGTGGCTTTCTGCATTCAAAAATTCCACTGACAAATATACTTTGTTCCAATAGTTTTATAGCCACCTCCCTCATCAATATTTAGATTAAAGTTTACTCTACACTCACTTTGTGAAGTATCACAAGTAAATGCATAGATATTTTCATCTTCTTTTTCTAAAAGATAGGTTGGTGATTGAAAAAGAAATTTAGTAGAAAATACGGTTGTAGTCTTATTCGTATCACCAGTTGAAGTATACTCTCACACTCATGACCCAGAAAGAGAAATATTACTCTCAGCACTCTCAACAGGAGCTTCTATTTGATCTCAATCATTTCCTTCTTCTCAAGCATTGAGTTCTCATGTTGTCTGAGATTCTTGCTCTGTTTCTTCATCGATGATATTGGTGTTATCTTGAGGAATAGAAGGGGTATTTTCTTGAGAAGGAAGTTCTTCTTCAGAGGAGTTTTCTTCAAGAATTTTTTCTTCAATAGGACTTTCTATCGCATTTTCCTGTCATATATTTTCTTCTTGAGTCTTTTCATCAATCTCTGGTTCCTGAGCATCTTCATGAGTATCTTCAGCTTGAGCCTCCTCTACCGTTTGCTCATTTTGAACAACAAACTCTTGAGAATAATATATATTTTCATCTGTTTTTAGGCTAACTTTTAGAGACGTTTGAAATACTCCGGTAGCATATATAATCGTATTGGGGTTACATTTTTGTTCTTCTCCCGTGGTTTCTTGCATTCAAAAATCCCACAAACAAGTATATTTCGATCCTATGGTTTTATAGCCACTTCATTCATTGATTTCTAAGTTGTAATTTACCCTACATTCTGCCTGAGTAGAATCACATATATATGTTTGAAGTTTGGGGAGTTTTTCTCGTAGATAACTAGGGTTTTGAAAACTGAGCTGAACATCAAGCATCGTATTTTCTGAAAATACGATATTTTGGAAAAAAAGAAAAAAAAGAACCACTACATAATAAATACCTTTTTTCATAGAGCCTTATTAAAAATAATAATAATATTGTGCATACTATATACCCTAGGTATTTATTTTAAGAATGATTCCAAGAGTTTTTCTTCTCTCAAAAAAGATTTTTATAAATAAATATATTTTCAATATATAAAAATATCTTTTTTTGTCAAAAGAATTATAAAATTTGACAAAAAATTAAAAAAATATACAATTTTTGATGTAATTTATTTTTTAACATATGAATATATGAAATTACAAAATAAAAAAGGGTTTACCTTAATTGAGCTCTTAGTAGTAA
>JANJUN010000043.1 GCA_024710565.1 Candidatus Altimarinota bacterium
GAGTGTAAAAAATATTGATAATGTCATGTTTCATATTGAACAAAAACTCCTCAATAAAAGAAAGATTACTTCAAGGGAAATTGGAGAATATGTTTTAGAAGAACTCAAAAAAATAGACGAAGTAGCCTATATTAGATATGCTTCAGTCTATCATGATTTTCAAAATGCAAAAGATTATATTGAGTTTATAAAAAAAGAATTCACACCATAAAAAACTCACAAATTTGTGAGTTTTTTTATTTGAAAAAATTATCTGAAATTTCTTTCTCTTTTTTCTTGTGGTCTTGCTTCATTAACGAATAATGGTCTTCCATCAATTTGAAATCCATTTAATTCACCTTGAGCTTTAGAAGCATCATCATCAGAAACGTAAGAAACGAATCCAAATCCTTTTGATCTTCCATTTTCATCCTTAATAAGAACTACTTCTTCTAATTCTCCGTATTCTGAGAAAATATTTTCTAAATCTTCTTTTGAAGCTGACCAGTTGATATTACCAACAAATAATTTTTTTGCCATAGCATTAAAATAAAAAAATAAAACACTTGTAAACCAATAGTGTTCTTTAAAAATTTCTAAAAATAAAATTAACTTGCTGAAAGAAAAAACTTTACATGAAAAATTAACTAAAAGAGAACTTTAAAAACCTGAAGCTTACATATGCATTGTATAGTATTTTTTTTAAAATGCAAAAAGAAAAAATAATATCTTTTAAGATACTATTTTTTCCCTATATTTTGAGAATTCTTTTCCAACTAACTCAACGGGTAGCAATGGATTTATTTGTCAAAATGCTCCATGTTTTCCGTCTTGTATATCTGTCGTATGAAAATCACTCCCAAAAGTTAAATATAAATTATATTTCTCTTTTGCTTGTAAAATAACCTCTATCCATTCACGAGTCGTACAAGTATTTATTTCTATGGCATTTACTCCTCCCTTTTGAATATAATGTGGAAGAACTTTCTGAAACTCCTGAATTCCTCATTTTTTAAAAGTAACATGTGGGTGCGGAATAGAGAGAATTCCATCACATTTTTGAACGAATTCTCTTCATAAGGAGAGTGGGACTTCATAATTCGGGATTTGTATAGCAAATTCATCAAATTTCTCCCCTCCCTTTTTTAAGTATTCTGAGTAAAAATATTCTCTTGAAATCATCTTTCCTCCTTGCAATTTTTCTATATGTTGCTGATTTTTCTTATTTAAGAAAAGGAAAATAGCGATATCAAATTTATTTAAAGTTTCTTTTTTTCTTCCCCTTTTTTCAAAAAATTCATAAAATGCCTCTTCATCTAACTCAAAACCATATTCTTTGCAACGATCGATTTGTAATCCAATCAAACCGGTTTTGGCTTTTATAACTCCCTGTAAAACATTACTGATATCTTGACTCACCTCTCGAGCATAAAAAGTAAGGTGGAGACTTTTATCGTGTTCTTGGTTGTAGGCCGAAATCTCAACTGATTGTGTCGTTTGAATTCACATCCTTGCAGCCTCGTCCCTAAAACCATAAGAAACAACATCATGATCTGTCAATGCTATAAAATCAAGTCCTAATTCTTTTGCTCTTTGTAATAATTCCTGTTGAGTCAAAAGTCCATCTGAAGCAGTAGAGTGAAAATGCATATCGAGTTTCATAGTTTGTATAGATAACTAGTAAGATATATTTGCATAGTATTGATTTTTTCAATTTTTTCACTTTTTTTTCAACAAAATAAAAAAGAAATACTTTTTTTTTAAAATATTCCCTTTACAAAAACAAAATATGACTATTATAAAAGTGTAATATTTTTTTACATTTTTATATGAACGACACCCTTCTCAAAAAATTATGACTTTCTCCCGATGAAGCAAATATTTATCTTTTTCTTATACACACACAAAATAAAACGCTCGCAGAAATATCAAAATGAACTCAAATCAACAGACCAAAGTTGTATAAAATACTTCCTAGCATGATCGAATCTGGGCTGATTGGAAGTATCATAAACGGGAAAAGAACGCTTTATAAAGCAGAACATCCCAAAATACTTTCCCAATATTTAGAAACGATAAAAGAGGAATACGATCTCTACATTCCAGAAATCGAAAAGCTCTATAAAAATCAATTTTCAAAACCTATTTTTAAACATGTAACATGAAAAAATGGGATAAAAAATATATTCCTTGATATCGGAAATACGCTCAAAATTGGTGATGTTTTTTATAGATACAGTTCTAGAAATGATATCAATCAAACTTCAATTTCTGAGAAAGATTACGCGCAATATAAAAAATTGAGAGAAGAAAAAAGACTCGAAAGATATGTTATTACCAATGAATATTTGAATGATTTAAAGCCAAAAAAACTTGAAAAAGATGTGGTAGTGATTCCCAAAAAATATGATATTTTTGAAGATAATATTACCAAAATCATTTATGCTGATAGAGTTGCGATTATAGATTATAATTCCTTTGAATGCTTTATTATAGAAAGTCCTATTTTTGCTCATTTTGAAAGAAAAATTTTTATGCTTTTATTTCAATTTTTAAAAAAATAAAAACTCAATCCTTCGGATTGAGTTTTTATATTATTCTTCAGTTATTTCTTCTGGTTCTATACTTACTGAACTCGATGTTTCTTCTCATTCTGCAGTTTTCATCAAACTTGCTCTTACGATTTCATCATCTTCACCTCTGATTTTTGTCAGAATGACTCATTGAGTGACTCTTGAAGTAACTCTAATTCATTTCAGTGGAAGTCTGATAGTTTGTCCTCATTTACTCATAAGAAGTAGATCCGTATCATCTCTATCTTCATCTCTAAGCATCATAGCTCAAACTACATTTCCCGTTTTTGGAGTAACTGCCATAGCTTTTACTCAAGATCCACCTCTGGTTTGGTCTCTGTATTCAGTGATTTCAGAGATTTTTCACATACCATTTTGTGTTACCACGAGTACGTATTTTTCTCCTTCT
Organism: Candidatus Altimarinota bacterium; assembly: GCA_024710565.1. Lineage (GTDB taxonomy): Bacteria > Patescibacteriota > Gracilibacteria > BD1-5 > UBA6164 > UBA7396. The sequence goes on from JANJUN010000043.1 coordinate 2,962, forward strand.
CAAACGACTGCTACTTCAACTACTTCATCAGTACCTTTCAGTTTGATTCATCTTACTCAAGAAGCGGCTCTTCCCATTGGTCTTACATCGTCTTCACCAAATTGTATAGCTTTTCATTCTCTGGTTGCGATAAATATATTATCATTTCCAGAAGTTGTTTTTACCCAAGCGAGATTATCATCTTCTTTTATTTTTAAAACGATAAGTCCACTTGATCTGATTTTTTTCACTTCTTCCATGAGTAATTTTTTAGACGTTCCTTTTGAAGTTACGAAGAATAAATATTTATTTTTTTCTTCGGTAATATCTAAAATAGAAGAAATTTCTTCATTTTTATCAAGTGATAATAAATTGATAATTGGTTGTCCTTTTGCGGTTCTAGTTGATTCTGGTATCTCGTAAGCCGGAAGGGTAAATACTCTTCCTCTTGAGGTAAAGAAAAGGAGATCATTATGATTTTTGGTTGATAAAATCAATTTGATTTCATCCTCTTCTTTTGTCGCCGTAGTTACTCATACTCATCCTCTTCTTTGCGTTCTGAAGGAATTAGAAAGCATTCTTTTAACATAACTATTTTTTGAAATAGTTATCACGACTTCCTCATTGGCAATCGTATCTTTTGGGTTAAATTCTCCAATTTTTGAATTATTAATTTGAGTTCTTCTTTTATCTCCAAACATTTCTTTGATTTGTTCTACTTCATCAATTACGATAGCTATAATTCTTTCTGGTTTTGCTAAAATATCTCTGCAATCAGCGATAAAAGCTAATTTTTCTAAAAGTTCATTTTCAATTTTTTCTTTTTCCAATCCTTGTAGTCTTCTCAGTTTCATTTCAACGATTGCTTCGGCTTGGATTTGAGAAAGTCCAAAAGCTTTCATAAGTTGTACTTCTGCATCATCATAACTCGCTCTAATAACTTTGATTACTTCATCAATATTATCGAGTGCTATTTTTAATCATTCTAAAATATGAGCTCTTGCTTCGGCTATTTTGAGTTCATAAATCGTTCTATTGGTAACTACTTCTTTTCTATGGTTGATAAACTCAACTAAAATTTCTTTCAGGTTATACAATTTAGGTTGTTTCCCTTTTTCTCAAAGAGCAATCATATTGTACCCAAAACTCGTTTGAAGTGGAGTCAGTTTGTATAATTGATTGAGAATTTTTTTCGGAAAAGCATCTTTTTTGAGTTCAACAATAATTCTCACCCCATCTTTATTTGATTCATCTCTCAGGTCTGAAATACCAACTATTTTTTTCTCTTTCACGAGTTCTGCTATTTTTTCTACAAAACTTGCTTTATTGAGCCCGTAAGGGATCTCTGAAATATTGATATATTTTCTTCCTTTTAAAGTTTCTTCAATTGATGCTACTCATCTCATCACAACTGATCATCTTCCTGTAGAATATGCCGTTAATAATGCTTCTTTATCATACACAATTCCTCCCGTTGGAAAATCTGGTCCTTTTACAAATTGCATTAAATCTTCTACGGTTACTTCTTCTTCATTCGCAACTTTTAAGAGGTAGTTAATTGCATCGCAAAGTTCCCCGAGGTTATGACTTGGTATATTTGTAGCCATTCAAACCGCAATTCCCATTACTCAGTTCATAAGTAAATTTGGAATACGATTTGGAAGTACTGAAGGTTCTTGTTTTGTCGTATCAAAGTTATCCCTAAATAGAACCGTTTCTTTTTCTATATCGCTAAGCATAAATTCTGCTAATTTCGTCATTTTTGCTTCCGTATATCTGTAGGCCGCTGCCCCATCTCAGTCCATAGAACCAAAGTTTCATTGTCCATGAACGAGTGGATATCTCAGCGAGAAATCTTGAGCCATACGAACCATAGCTTCATAAACAGAACTATCACCATGAGGATGATAATTTCAAAGTACATGTCAGACTACCGTTGCTGATTTTCTAAATTTTGCAGAAGCTCTTAACCCTTGTTCGTGCATAGAGTAAAGAATTCTTCTATGAACTGGTTTTAATCCATCTCTTACATCTGGCAAAGCTCTCGAAACGATAACACTCATCGCATAATCAAGATAACACGTTTCCATCTCATCGTTTATATTTCTGTTTACGTCTCCATCATAGACAAGTCCAGTTGGAACCGTGAGACTCGTTTGTTCTCCAGATTCAGGAGTTTCTGAATTTTCAATTTCGCTATCAGTTCAAGAATTTTCCTCATTTTCAAGATTTTCGTCTTCTAGATTTTCATTTTCTGACATGGTTTAAAATTTTAGTGATAAAATACCTCTCAAATATATGTATTTTTATGATTTTAGCAAGAGAAAATATATGTTTTTTCGTGATTTTTAAGGGAAAATTTTATGTTTTCCAAAAAACTCACCTCAATTGAGGTGAGTTTTTTGGAATAGTGGAGATTTTGGCTTTGGTGAGAGGAAATATTTTTTAATTATATTTATTAAGTAAATATAAAACTTCTTCAAATGCTTCTTTCTTTGAACCGAAAAATTCATTTATTCAGTATTCTTCAATATTTACACTTTCACATAATTCTTTTTTATACAATTTTCAATAATCTCTAATTAACTTTTTTATTTCTTTTTCTATACTTCCTTTTAAAATTTTATCAATAAATCATTTTGACATTAATTTCAAAGTAGTCTCATCTAAATTTTGCAAATTTTCCCATAATTCAAAAGTTTGATACATTTCATCCTCTTGAATATTTTTCCATTCATTCGGACATATTTCTACAAAATCATCGTCTTCAGGAGTATATTCTTGACACATCACCAAAAATGGAAAGTAAAAATCAGGGTTTTCAAAGCAATATTTCAAAATCATAATTGCAAGTTCACGAGTTATTTTCATAATCATTTCATTAGGATATAAACGATCTTGATCTATTGATTTTTTGGTGAAAGTCAAATTTTAAATATTAAAAGAATCTATTATATTTAAATGATAGTTAAGATATCTTTTTCTTGTATCTATGTTTCATAAAAAATTAAAATTATATCTATGTAAATATTCTCTAGATTTTATTAATTCTTCTGTTATAGTTTCATCAAATATAAAATCTAGTTCATCAGATAAATATTTTTTATATGGTTCAGTCATTTTATTAAATGAAAATTTTTCTTTAATTACATCTTTCATATTTTTTCATTTTTTAATTTCTGAGTAAATATATGAATTTTTAACACGAATAAATAATAATATTATAATTAAAAAATAACTGTTAAGATTTTCAGGATTTTTTAATGACTTATAAGTCAGAGCTAAATAATTAAATATTTTTTCTAATTCTCTAAATGAAATATTATAGTGATTTGATAAAAATAAAATCAATTCTTTCATAGAATCTATTCTATTAGAAAAAAGATTAAAGATATCTTTATATTGAGCGTTAATTAAATACTCAATATACTTTTCATAATCATTATTTCTTTCAGAAGTATTTTTAGGTAAATTTGTTTCTATATCAATAAATTTTTGTAAGTATTCTTCACTTTCTATATTTCAATAAATTTTATTTATATAATTTAAAATTTGTTTTTTATTTATTCATAAAACAAAATAAAGTCATTTTATATCAAAAAAATGTTTTATTCTTTCTAAAAGTCTAAGTGCAAAATCTGGTCTACATCTATCAAGCTCATCAATAATAAAAATCATTTGTCATTTTCCTTCAATGAGTTTTTCAACAGTTAATTTAAAATCATTAACTAATGAGTCTTTCTTGATATATTCTTCTAATGTTTTTCATATTTGGGAAACAATATCTCATTCTATCAACTTTTCTAAATCATTATCAATTTGCTCATTATCTCATTTCATTACCCATCTCGCTCAAACTTTTCATAAAAGTGGTAATATTCATTTTATTAAATTGATTCATTTATCTTTTAAAGTTTTTTTATCTAATCAAAAATTATTAATAATTTCTCAAAATAATGGAATAAATGGATCTTCTATATAATCATTTTTAAATGAATCAAAATAAATAATATTTAATTTGTTTTCTTGTGTACTTCTTTCTGTAATTAAATAATTTTTCCACATTTTTAAAAATGTCGTTTTTCATTCTCACCGATTTGCATCTATAGAAATAGTCAAAGATTCATTTCAAGAATTTAAAATAAGATTTGCCAATGATTCTCAAAAAGGTTTTCTATTAAATAAATCATTTTCAAATGTAATTGTATCTTCTCTTTGTGAAGAATTTTGTATAATTCATGACATAATAATAATTTAAAAACTAAATTAACCTATAATTTCCCCCACTCACAAACTCCAAATATCATTTATCTCTTAAAAATTGGAGTTGTTGTCTGATTTTTGGTTTGATATTATTATTTTCTGGATGAAGTATTTTTAAATCATTTTCAAACGCATAAACTTCTTCAAGTGTAAATTCTTTTTTACCAAGTGAGTCAATAATATTCATAATATCTAAAATCCATCATTTTGATTTTATTTGTTTTACTTCTTTGAAAAAATTTGTTTTTTCCCATTTTTTAAGTACATCATTTTTCTCTTTTATATCTCAGTTTTCAATATAAAATATTTTTGCAATATCTGGAATTTTTGAAAAAAGTATATTTGCTCCTGTCCAACCAGCTCTTTTTGCAGTTTCTGAAAGTGGTTTTCTTTTTTCAATTATCTCAGGAATGAAAAAATATTTTGGAATGACAAAAAAATTATTCACTTGATAGTTTTGTTCAAAATAATGTAAAAAGAAAAAATGAGGCTTTGTATCAGATTGAATTCTTTCTATTAAAGTAAAATATTCTCAAGATATAACTTTATTTTTAAATTCAGTTTTTGAAGCTTTTTGTTCAAAATTTTCTCTACAATTCTCGCACAAAAAATCAGAAACTTTTTTATTATTTTCAAGATTTTTTATAGCGCTTCCACAATGAGGACAAAATATATTTTCCTCCGTCCAAATCTCCGACATCACTCTAACTTTTTGTGAATTACTCGTATAATTCTCTACTAAATTTGAATCAAAATACAACATTTACAACAAAATTAATCAATACATTTTACATACATATTATACATAAATATATAAATGTCAAAATAAAAAGAAGCCTTAGCTTCCTTTACGTTTTTCATTTCTTTTGAGAAGAGAGAAAACTCATTTTCTATACCTATACAATATTTCCCCTAATGTTTGAATTTTAAA
>JANJUN010000058.1 GCA_024710565.1 Candidatus Altimarinota bacterium
GTTACTAAGTCAAATATAAAAGCATTTTTTTGATCACAATTTTCTACTATATATGGACATTTTGAATCACTTTCAGATTTATATCCTCATACGGTATTTAAAGAAAGCGTAGACCCATATATATGAAGTTGATTTTTTAAATCAGCTTCGGTTGGTGCATTATATAATCTTCCTCCATCATAAGAAACCATTGGCCCTTGAGAAACGATAAATGCATCTATATTAGTTATTTTTGGGTCTATAAATGTCCACCCATAGGTTTTGTCATCTCTAGAAAGAGATGGATTATTTGAAGATGGAAGAGTAATATTTTTTAACCCTACATTTGCAATAGTTCCTAAAACGAGTTGCGCATTTTTTCCAAATGTAGAAATATTTGAATTGATATAGGTAGATCCATCTTTTACAATAATAGTTCTTTTCGTATTTGGATCAATGATACATCATACTCAAGCACAAGCAATATCTACATTTCATTTTATAAATGAAATTTTTTCTCCATTGAGAGTAAGAGTACAATCATTTAAATTAGGTTGATTATTTAAATCATTTATTTCAATAGGTCATGTACACCAAGTAATTCCTCTACTATTTTTTTCTATATTTTGTTTAAAGACTTTTATCATATCGTATCTGGTAAGATTTTCTCATACATTGAGGTTTGCTTTTCTTCCAGCATCTTTATCAACGATCATCAAATCTTCACTATTTGACATACCGGTGATAGCAATCCCCATAGCACTGAGAACTCCTGCTGAAATAATTGGATCTCACAATATAGTATAGTCTCCATTTCAAATATAATCTGTTCCTACAAAAGTAGCTGGAAAATAAAAACGAGAATTCCTTTTTGCGGTAAGCACATCATCTGTAGGAGAATTTCAGACATTTCTCGAAATAGATGGAAGTTTTACATCATTTCAATCTAAAGTATAATTCAGAGAAGAAATATATCACATATTAAATCCATGTCAGGCAATTTGATAATTTGACTGAATCGGAGATGATTTTGTTTTAAATTCTTTTTCCCAATCAGTATTAGCTATTGTGATAGTAGTTCATGTATTTATTTTAGAAGCATCAAAAGTAGGATCTCAAACCGTTGAAAAGTTACTAAAAATATTAAATATTCCTGGTGTAAATTTAGGTTTTGATACAGTAGCACCAGTATAAGATGGAAGGTATTGTTCAAAAATACGCACACCAGAAACTCAAGAAAATGTATATCCTAATTTTGTATGTTTTTGAGTAGCCCCTATATTATTTATCAAATGTGAAAGAGAGAAGTTATCCGCTCCATAAATTGCTGGAGACGCAAAATCAAATTCAAGTTTTCTATTATTAAGCGTATTATATGCTACATTCAAAGCACTATTTAATGTTATATCTCCATAATTATCTTTTGCTCCAATGGTTAAATCATTTTTATAGTCTGTACTAGTTAAAAATTGAGTATTTGTACTTAAAAAATTATTACTTCCTGAAAGTATCTGTGTACTATTAAATAATCAAATATCTCCATATATTCAAACTCCAGAGATTATTCAAGCAAGAGCTTTAGGATTGATAGAATTTAACTTTAGTGTCGAATCATTTTTTAAATATGGGTATCATCATACACTCGGCACCTTTGAAGCCACTGAAAATGTATACGTTCATTTATCAGTATCTTTTGATCATTTTTCAGGTTTTTCTTCAAAGTAAATATAACTATTTGGAGCATTTATAGTATTTATCGTACTTACGACATTTTTTGTAGAAAGTTTATCTTCTATAATCGCTCATTTTCATCAAGAATTTGCTAATTGATCATAATAAAGTCCATTAGTAAAGTTGAAAGTAATGTCTGCCTTTTTGATAACTTTATCTCCATTCTCGACAGCAGTTACTCAAACTATTGCATTTCCATAGGCATCTTTTAGTTGAGTAGTAAGATTATAAGCATCACTTCCATTAGCAAAAACTTTAGTGGTTCCACTCGGTAGTTCAAGAGAAATATTTGACGTAGTTGTTGCTAGTGTATTTGCTACCACTCTAAATGCAAGTTTTGGATTGAGACAATTTCATACATTATCACATATTTGGTCATTTCATCAAATTCATAAAGTATTAAAATTGACTTTATATTTTCTATACCCATTTTGTCTGTTATTATCAACTTGAGAAAAATTGTGTGTCCTTAATATATTATTATTATCAAATCTATCTTGGTAAGTAATCGTATCTGAAAAACTTCCCACAGAAGATGCTTGCTCAATAGCAATTTTTGTCCCTCATCATAATGGAACTCACGCATTATACCATGCTGGGTCACTTGATGCTCACTTTATACCAGTCTCCTGTAACAATGAATATAGAGATTGATTGGTTTTTGCTGAAATAAATTTTGATACATCAAGCGCTCCATCCCAAACAGGAGTAGAAGCATCAAACTTTAATAATCTCTGAATAGCTTCCTCATTTGTTGATGCTAATCCAGTCCCTCTGTTAGGATTTGTATTGTCTTTCACCGCATAAAATATGATTTCAGAATAATTTGGCTTTCATCCACTTTTTCAAACGGTATTATCATAGAGTCTGAGTCTATATTTTTTTTGTGAATTATCTGGATGTCAAACCAAGTCTTGCGTCATTATAGTAACAGCCATATTTAAAGAAATATTTGGTTTTAGAGGGGTATCTCAAGTTTCTGGCATCAAATCAAAACCTTTAGGTCACGCAACATAATTCCTCATATATCCATTATAATTATCACTTTGAGCTACATTTAATTCAAACGGATGAGCTGCTAAATCTTTAAAATACATAACATAAAGATTTTGTCTTTCATGATTTGTTCTGACACTTGGGACATCTCAAGTATAACTACTTATAAGTGGATTATTATATGTATCTGGATGATTTGATGATTCATTTAGACTATCATGTTTTACTATATTTCCATTTAAACCATTTAGTCTGGTAAGTGAAGTGTCAACAAAAATATTTGGATGAGTCTCTGAAATACTAGTAAGTTGAAATTGAGGTGCTGTTTTATCTATTTTATATGAAAATTCAAATTTTGAAGCATTATATGCATAATCAACCAGTAAAATACGAACGGTATAAATTCATTCTCACTCGAATGATACAGAACTAATTCATGAAAAAAAATCTATAAAACTCGTTCCAGAGGTTCTCGTACTAGGAATAAATGCTGTATTTAAAGCCACATTTCCATTGGAAAAACTTTCTCATTTATAGGTCATTTTCCCTACTCATCAAACATTATTAAAATATCATTTTTGACAATCCGCAGAAGCAGAAAAACGACTATCTGAAAGTCTTCCTGCATGTGGACTACACCAAGTGACATCATAATATGCGTGTTTAATTCCAGAAGTAAGTGCTGTAATAGTATCTGCTGAGGTCAAATTTGCCTCGGCTTGAAATCAAAGAATAAAAAATAAAATTCATGATATGAAATATTTTATTTTTGTTTTCATACAAAAGAAAATTAATAAATTATTGTAATAAGGTTTTTATATTTTTTACCTATCGTAGATAATGTTAGTATATATTTTTTATTTTGTCAAATTTTTCGCTCATTTTATAAAAAAAATATGTTGATAAAATAAAGCAAACTTATGCATAAAAATATATTTTATTTTCTTATATTATTTTTTATCATATCATCACAAAAACTTCACATTAAAAACTTGGGAATAAAATATTTTTTATTATAGTAAAACTACAAAATAAGAGAATCCAATTTTTAGGTTAAAGCCAACTTATTTTATTTAAGATTCTCTCATTTTTGAAACAATTATGAGAAAATTATTTTTATGTATTTTGATAATATGAGCAAGTATTCCAATAACTTTTGCTTCAGGAAAGCAAGGTTTTTTTGCTGGAAATTTATCAACAACTGAGCTATGAGAATATATAAAAAAACTAAAGGATGAACAAAAAGAATTTAAGCAAAAATCAAAAGAACTTTCAAAAGAATATTGAGAACTCATATCATTTATGAGAACAGATATATCAAATGAAGAAATTGATGAAATCAGGGAAAATATAGGTGTTTTTATTGAAAAAAGAACTTTTTTACAGTCAGATCTCAATCAAAAAATCAATCAACTTTTAGAAGTGGAAAAAGAGAAAAAAGAACTCATCGTATTAAGAGCAAATATTTATAAATACCTCTCTCGCTATGTTGATCGTGAAAAAAGAGAAGATTTTATAGAACATATAAAATTCCAAGTTCAATCTGAAAAAGAGTCAAAAGATCTCATCGAAGAGATACAAAAAAGTGAAAATATTCTTGATCAAAAAGTAACCTATTTCAAAGAAAAGATTGAAAATCACAAAGAGGACCTACAAGCTCGAATCGAAATATCAATCACTCAAAAAATAAAAGAAAGAATCGATGAAATCGATAAAAATGAAAAATATAAAGATATAGACAGAGCGATAAAAAATAAAATTTATAATGATTTTATCTCTCAACTTCAAAAAAATCTTTGAGATATTAACGAAAGTAATCTCAGTGATAATTACAAAGAAATGAGAAAAAATATCTTAAGTAAAATGATCGATGAAATCAAACTCAGAATAAAATAAAGAGAATTATAATAAATTCTCTTTATTTTTAGTGTAAACCACTTACTTTTAGTTTTGTCCAAAAGGTTGGAACTCAATCACTTACTGGCATAGATTGTCATTTTCCACACGTTCCTCCATCAAAAAATTCTAAATCATCACAAATTCCATAGATTTCTTGCAACATTTCAGGACCATTTCCGCTCAAGGTAGCTCCAGTAACATTATGAGTCATTACTCCATTTTCAATCAAAAATCCATTTTGTACTTTAAATACAAAATCTCCCGTAATAGTATTTACTTGTCCTCATCCCATACGACTTACATACAGTCCATATGAAATATTTTTTATCAATTCTTCTTTTTTATCGTCTCCTGGAAGCATATAAGTATTCCCCATTCTTACGAGTGTTTTATATTTATAATTTTCTCTTCTTCCATGTCCAGTAGATGAAACCTGAAATTTTGAAGCTGTTTTTGAGTTATGAAGATACGATTTTAAAACTCAATTCTCTATAAGAACGGTATTTTGCGCGGTATGTCCTTCATGGTCAACACGATAAAATCCTCTTTCATATAGGTGTGTTGGATTATCCACAATAGTAACTTTTTCGCTCGCTACTTTTTGACCTATTTTTCCTTTATACACACTTGAACTTTGTAAATCTGCCTCGAGTCCATGTCAAACGGCTTCATGAATAATAGTTCCTCCTGACTCATTTCAGATAATTACATCCATTTTCCCACTCGGAGAAGGACGTCAATTAAGTTGTTTTTCTAATACTTCACAAGCATTTTTAATCAGTTTTTCTATACTTTCTTTATTTATTTTTTCTCAAATATCGGTTCCAGTAATTTTTTCATAAATTTCTTCTCTATTTTCTCATTTTTCTCAGACTAATTTTACAAAAAATGTATGATAAAAATTGATATCTTTTCAAAATTTTCCACTCGTGTTTCAAACAATAAAAGATTTTTTTGAGATATTTAAAGAAATCTCACTACTCACAATATATGGTGATGCTTTTATATAGGTATTAAAAACCTCTTGCGTAGCAGAAATAATATCTTCCACATCAAATTGAAGATCTTCTAATGATTCTAAAAAAAGTTCCTCTTCTCCAAGCAATTCTACTTTCTGAGATTTTTCTCAAAGGGAAAACTCTTGAAGAAATATTTGTATTTTTGGGGAAATATTTTCAGTATCACTAAATACTTTAAAGTATTCCTGATCTTGAGTTCTTGAAAGTATACTTACTCATTCTAAAGTAGAATATGCTGGAGTTTTATACTGTCCATTGAGACACAAAATACGAAATGATTTTGACTTTTCAAAAAATATTTCTCTATACTCTCAAGAAAATGCATTGAGATAATTTTGAAGATCGTGCTTTTTTATATACATAATTTGTTATAAGGAATTAAATGAGTGTTTGGTTTTTAAAACTGATAGATGGAACTTTAAAATTCCCATCTGTTTTTACATCATCTCAAAAAGCTTTTATAGATGAAAATAATTCTAAAATATTTCACGAAAGACTGATATTTTTAATATATTCCTTTTTTTGCCCATTTTCTAAAAGATATCATTCTCCATTCAAAGAAAATTTTCATGTCGACTCATCTACTGTATGAAAGGCCATCAAATGCGTAAATAATACGCGACTTCCTTCTAAATAATGACTATTTGGTTCTGCAATAAGTTCAATATTTGAAACCGTAGAATTTCCTAAATATTGCAATCACTCTTTGCGAGCATTTTTATAATCATAAAATTTGGATTTGAGAACTCATTTTTCAAATAATACGGTCTTTTTTGCGGTAATTCCTTCTTTATCAAAGAGCATAGTTCCAGTATAATTGGTAAGTTCTGGATCATTCACCAAAGTAAAATTTTCTCAGAAAATACGGTCTCCAATATCATATTTTGAAAATAAACTCATTCATTCTCTCATACTTTCGGCTCCCAAATTTGATAGAATAATATCTAAAAAATCAATCACAACATCTCTTTCTAAAGTGATGTCATATTTTCCTGGTAAAATTTTTGTTTGAGAATCTGATATTTTAAAAAGAAGTTCTTCTTGAAGTTCAGAAAGTAATTCTTGAGTGATATGAGGAACTGCTTTTGTCGAAATATATTTATAATGATTTTCTTTTTTATCTCCATTTTCTCACAAAATATCAACATAATAAAATGCTCCATTATCTTTTTGTACTTTATAAGCTCACAGGGAATTCATAAAAATATGTGTTGCTGAATGATTTCAAATAGAAAATCATTCTCTAGAAATATTGCTTTTAAAGCAAAAATTTTTAAATACTTCAAATTCTTTTTTAAGATCTTCAAAAGTAATCGCATCAAGCTGTGGATGAGAAAAATCTTTTTCTACACAATCTGTCATTTCAGGAAGCATAATATCTGTATCATATTCAGCAAAATGAATGGTCTTTAGAATATCTTTAAGCGCATATTCTATTTTTTCTAAAGAATATCCATCGATAGAAAATACCGATTTTTTATGATCCACAATAAATGTGATAGAAGTATTTACATTCTGAGAACTATCAAAACTCAGTTCGTCATGAAGTGGCGAATATTCAAGAGTTTTTGATTGAGAAATACTTATATTTACGCTCCCCTCTCATCCATATTTGTGAAATAATTCTATAATTTTTTCTTGTTTTATATCTTGCATTTTTGTATGTTTTATAAATATTTTTGAATTCAAATTCTATGGAAATTTATATTTTAGTCAAAAAATAAACAAAAAAATCAAAAATGATTTGATATTTTTCAGCAACTTATATAATATTATAAATATTTTTTTTAATACCATATATGATAAATTTCAGAAGTATATTTGAATTTCTCTTTAAATCATTTGACATCGCGTGAGACACTAAGTTAATAGAAAAATTAGAGCATGATGGAGTACGTTTTTTAATGCTCATAAAAAGACACTGGATCTATGGAATACTTCATTCTTGGAGAGTTATTTTTGTTCTGGTTATTGCTTTTATCAATGCTTATTTATTGTTTTTTGATACCAATAATACCTTAGTATGAAGTATTATATGAATATTTTTATTATTAAATGTATTTTATTGGACCTTTATCATTTGTTGGTATTTATTAAGATTTTATCAAATTCAGTGAAGCGAACCATATATAGAAGATATTTATACCTGTATTAAAAAATCAAAAGAAAGTGATCAAATCTTTGCAAAATTTTTCAATCAAACGATTTTTCTTTTAATCATCTTGGCGTCTATTACAGTTTTTTCAACATTTACAGCAATATCAAGTTTACTGGTTGGGGGAACGACTGGTTTTTGAGTGTGAGCTATTAACGTGGTTTTACTTATAGCACAACTAGGACTTTTTTATGCCTATCTTTTGGTGATGATCAACCAAGAAATGGATTTTAAAATCATTCAACCAGGGCAAATTATTTTTTACAATCAAAGATGAGTACTCTGAGATAGTCAAAATATGAATGCAAATAAAATAAAAACGATGAATACAAAATATCCTGGAATACTTGGGTCATTTTTTAATTATTGAGATATTTTAATTCTGACAGAATGAGATCAAAAAGATTTTTGAGAAATGAAAATGGACTACGTATGAGCTCCAGTAAAAACAGTAAAGGAAATTCAAAAAGTATTAAAAAGTGATTTAGAAACTATGGAAAGAGAGGTAAATGTCATGCTCAAAAAATTTAAAAAAGAAATCGGAATAGAAAATATTAGCACTCTGGAAAACAAAGAAAAGTTAAAAACTTTTTTAGAAAATAATGAAAAAACTATTCAAGAACTCTTTGCTTCTTGAGATGATGAAACAAAAAGAGAAATTAGAGAATTATATATTTTAATACAACAATAATGTTGAGACTTATAAAATTGATTATTTGGGTAGGAGTTATCTGTGCCATTATTTTTTATATAAACTATAAAGATTTTCTCTACATTCAAGTAAAAGAAACAAAAACTATTTCTGTAAACTCCTGAGATACTTTGGTATCAACTTTAACAAGAGAACTCGGATATAATGAGTTATTTTTAAAAATATATTTACACCTTCATCCTGAAAAAAAAATTCATATTCAAGCATGAGATTTTAGAATTTTAAAATGAGATAGTATTGATGGGATTATTGAAACTATGAAACATGGTGCAATAACTACTGATATAAAACTCACCCTTTTAGAAGGATGGAATATCTTTGATATTGATGAATATTTAGTTCAAAAAGGGCTTATTGAAGCTGGAGCCTTTATACAAGAAGCTCAAAATATTGAAAAATATATGGCTGATTATCCTTTCTTAGAAAAAGCATTATCACTTGAATGATACCTCTATCCAGATACTTATTTTGTGAATCCAAATGATTTTCAATTAGAAAAATTCAATATTCTTCTGCTAAACAATTTTAAACAAAAAATTTATATTCCTCTCCTTTCGCCTTTGAGTGCTGAAAATATCAATGAACTCATCATACTGGCGTCAATCGTAGAAAAAGAAGAAAGAAATATTTCACAAAAATCAACGGTAGCTGGAATACTTATAAAAAGGTATAAACAAAATTGGATGATTGGAGCCGATATTACGGCTTGTTATGCTTATGAGCTGACAAGTGAGGAATGTAGAAAAAATCTATCAAAATACATTGCCGATAAAAATGAATATAATACAAGAACTATGGTAGGATTACCAAAAACTCCTATAAATAATCCAAATATAGAATCCATTAAAGCGAGTTTAAATCCAAAACATACTGAATATTGGTACTATCTTCATGATACCGAAAGTTGACAGATATACTACGCAAAAACCAACGAAGAACACAATAGAAATAAACAACTGTATTTAAAATAAAAAACATTTTGCAATGCAAAATGTTTTTTATTTTGAGATATCTTTTGTTTTTCCTCTTCCTTTATATTCAATAATAATAGGAGTTCCTGAAAATCAGAAATTGTCTCTAATTTTATTTTCCAAGTATCTTTTATAAGAAAAGTGAAAATGTTCAGGGTTATTTACGGTAAGTACAAATTTTGGTGGATTTACATCTACTTGACTTCCATAATAAATTTTTGGTTTATGTGCTACTCTATTTCCTGTTGGTGGATGTTTTAAAACA
>JANJUN010000072.1 GCA_024710565.1 Candidatus Altimarinota bacterium
TGAACAAAGTAACATAACTTTCGCTCAGATGAGATACCTAGAGGAAAATAATCTTTTTACTCATATAAAAATCGCACTTAATGCCGGAAGTCTTTGGACAAAAGCCGTAAAACTTGCCGATAAATCAGAATTTCAAATAGAAACTCCAGCTGCTGTTGCTGCCGTGAGAGGAACCATTTTTTGAATGAGAAAAAGTGGAAGCACTACGAGTGTAGTCGTAAAAGAGGGAAGTGTAGAGGTTGGAGTAAACAAATATGGTAGAACTGTTCCAATTGATACCCCTTGAGTAGCAGAAGAAGGGGACATAGTTGTTGAAAAATGAGAACCAGAAAAAGGAGTAAATATCACTCAAATAACTCCGTGATTACCCTCTTCTATAAGTTCAGGAACAGGAATAATAGAGAAAATACCAACTATAAATATTGGAAACTTTTTCCAAAATACATCTTCTACTTCTATGACAATAGAAAAATGAGAAAAAAATATTTGTCAGGAATGATTTGAGGTTTTTAATAATGAGTGTATAGAATTTATCGAGCTAGAAGATTTAGAGGGGAATGGTACTTGAAAATCATTATATAATCTCTATCAAGATGTTTTACAAAGAAAACCAGATAAAAAGGGATTTGAATTTTGGTATAATCAAATAGGTACATGAACTCAAAATATAGATAATATAAAAAAAACTTTTAAGAGTTGATCGTATTTTTCATACCTTCATGGAAAAGAAAAATATTTTAATCCAGAGTATATTTGTGATTCACAAAACTCTTTTGAGCAAGATTTTAATTGTATCAGTAATACTCTCTTTAAAGATGATCTAAACTGGAAAGTTCGTGCTTTTGCTTGACTGGATAGAGACTTAGGTATGCATTTAGGTATATGATGAACTACATTGACTTGAGATTGGCTTGTAGAAACTCCAGCAAATTTATATCATGAAGTTAATTCAGAAGCTATAATCTGTCAAACTGGTTCTGCGAATTTATCTTTAGGATCTTCCAAGTATATGAATAGAAATATATCTCTCATAAAATTATCACCTAAACCATTATATAAAATCAATACTTTTCCTATTTATCAATTATGAGATATAAAATGACTCTTTTTAGATAATTTAAACTGTGATGATTTCTTAAAATATCATCTTTCTTCATCATTATCACTTTCTGGAAGTTTTGCTATCGAGATGAATGTGAGAGGTGGAGCATTAAAAAGAGAAGACGGAATCTATAGATTATTTAGTTTTGATGAAAATAACTTTTTAGAAAAAACAAATAATGATGGCCCTCAGAGGTTAGATTTTCATGTTAGCCCTCATGTTCTTGTTATCTATCAACAAGATTTAAATGATTTACCTGATACTGAATTTTATAAAGTAATTGCTGGATATGATGGAAAAAAAGCCTTCTTAAAAATACTCGATAAGAATAATAGAGAAATGACAAGTACAGGAAAAGAACTTACAAATCCTTCTTTTAATTTTCCACATCTTTATATTTGATCAACTCAAGAGGTTTCTATACCAAATACAACTCCTGAGAGTAAATATAAATCACAATGGAATGATATTATTGATTTTGTAAAAATTTATACCAAATAAAAAGTTGAAAAAAAATGGTAAATTATTACAATACAAGGTACTTTAATATATAAATACAAGACTATGAATAAAAAGTTACTCCTTTTACTCTGAGGATATGCTGCTGGAGTAGTTGCAACCCTCATGTATAACAAAAAAAATCCATCAGAAATTAGTTCTGAACTAGAGCAAGCAAAAGATGTATGAGATGATAAAGCAAAAGTATTTTTTAATAACTTTATTGAAGTTCATAAAAATCTTTTAGATGATTTAAAAGCAAATATTTTTACACCAGAAAATAAAGTACTTTTTGAAAGAAAGAAAGAAGAATTTTTCAAAATTTCTGATGAATATATGAAAAAAGCAGAAATATTATTTGATGAATATAAAGAAAAATGAAAAAATTATAAAGAAGAATGAATTGAAAAACTAGAAAAATTTTATACCGATACGTTAAAAAAACTCGATGATGTGAAAGATGTGGCTCCAGAAAAAGTAGAACAAGTCAAGAAAAAAATTACTTCTTACTTTGAAGATATTCGTTTAAAATTAAAAAGAATATAATTCATAACAGAAAAAATCCCCACAAGAGTGGGGATTTTTGATTGCTGATTTTTCCTCAGCTGTCAAAACTTCTCAAATCACAGCTATCAATCACAGCAGAAACTTTTTTGATGTAACCATCATCTTCTGCATAAACCGGTGCCATAACTCGTAAAAGTTTTATGGGGTTTTTTTCTCCTTTTTTTATTAAACCTTGCATTCGTCTGTAGTAACGTTTTTCAGAAAGAGTTTCTAAGTACTTTTCCACACTTTCTTTGGCGTTTGAGAATACGAGGTATTTCCCTCCGGATCTGAGCCCAAAATGATTTTTTCTCTTTTGTGCAGAGTAGCTCTCGCCATAACCGGTTTCGAGAGCTGCTTGAGCGATAGCTAAAGAAGTCGGGATAAATTGAGCCAATCCGCCCAGTTTTTCCTTCTTGCTTTCAACTAACTCGCCCATCCAATTTATGTATTCCTTATCTCCGCATTGTTGAGCAGAGACACCGTATGAAAATACGGCTAAAAACGTATAAATCAGATATTTGCATAATCGAGGAGGCATCGTGATATCCTTAAAGTTTCAGGGATTACATATTACAAAAAAAATATTCATTATCAATTTTTTTATAAAAAAAAGCTGGACTTTTTAACGCCAAGCTTTTTAGTTTATTTTTTGAATATAAAAATTCCATTATTTATTGAGTTCTTCATAAACTTCCCCAGCTATTTTAATAGAAGGTTTGAGTGTTTTTGAACCAACAGCCCATTTTGCTGGACACGCAGTTCCTGGATTATTTCTCATAAATTGAAGTGCTTCAATTTTTCTGATAAGTTCATCAGAATTTCTTCCTAATGGTCATGAAGTTACTTCTATTCCTCTTACTATTAAGTCTGGGTCAATGATAAATGTTCATCTTCCTGCAATTCCTGATTCGTCGTCTAAGATATTATACATATCGGCAATTCAAAGCGCATGATCAGCAAGCATGATATATGGAAAATTTTCCATCAATTTTTCGTGTCTTACCCAAGCTCTATGAGAGAAGGTAGTATCGGTTGAAGCAGCAAGTACAGTTACTCCAAGTTCATCAAATTTAGCTTTTGCTCAAGCCATATCTTTTAATTCAGTTGGACAAACAAAAGTAAAGTCAGCAGGATAGTAAAATAATACCGTCCATTTACCTTTTAAATCCTCAAGTGAAACTTTTGTTTCATCGTCTTTTACTGGATCATAAGCAGGGAGATTAAATAAAGGAGCAGGAGTATCAATTTTTACGATATTATTATAAAATTCTAATTCTTCCATATATTTTTTAGATTAGTAAATAAATATCCTTAATGAGAATAATTCTCATTAAGGATATTGTATAGAAAACTCTCTTGAAGTCAAAAGATTTTTCTATTTAGGAATGATTTCTAAAGAAATAGTTTTTTCTGATTTATTAAAAAACAAATCTACGGCTTCAATTTTTATACTGTGAGTTCAGATAGGGAGTGAAAAATCTTTATTGATTTCACTGTTAAATTCTCTGGCTTCAATTCCCATTTGATGAGCATTTCCATTGATGTAAATATTGATGGTTTTGATTTTTGATCTATCTTGTATATTTCATCTTAAGTTGAAATATTGATCTGGATAAAGAGAGATCGTATCTTTTTCTGGATTGGTAATTTCTATGATAGGTGGAGTGGTATCTTTGAGAATTATTACAATATTTTTAGTTTCTTCTCATGATAAATATACGCTATCAATAGCTCTAACGCTGAGAGTATAATCTCCGCTATATCATGAGGGAATCGTAATTCATCCCATATATACTCCAGTTGTTTTTCCATCTGTTTTTATTTCTTGAATGATATTATCTCATAAAAGAATTTGTAACTTTGTGATAGGATTAGCACTTCTATATCATATTTCTACGTAATTATATCCATTTATAAATGTTTCTCCATTTTCTATTTTTGTTCTTACTTCAATATTGGAGCTTGCTACTAGTTTTTCATCCCTTTCACATACGTTATCGGTGTAGTCAGAAATAATATTTGGAATATTTGAAAATTCTTTATATCCATTTTCTTTTGCCCATTTTTGAACTCCATCTTCCCATACTTTATTGCTTGGGTCAATAGAATGATACGCTACATAATATCCAGTTCTTTTGGCTACACTTGGAGTATTTTCTGAAACTTTCCCATTACAAAGAGCATCGTATTCAATTTGATTTAAGCTCATATCGTATTGAGTAGGAATATTTTTAAACAAACTTTCTACTGTTAAACTTGGTTCAAATCATTCTGGAGCGAGGAGTCAAGAAATTTTAGAAATTTTTGTATAGTGTAATCACTCTGGTATTTTCCAAGTGAGTTTTTCTTTATTTTTATGAGCATATTCCATAAATTGTTTCCAAATAGGCGCGGCACCATTGAGCCCGTCTCAAGAAAGTTTAATAGCTTTCCCATTGGTATTTCCAGCCCAAACTACGGTTGTAATTTGAGGAGTATATCAAGCAGTCCAGAGATCTCCAGGAAATAATTCTTTTTTCCCATTGGTAACATAGGTTTTATTTGACGTTCCCGTTTTTGCTCCGGCTTGTCTATCTTTTAAACTTAAATTTGTATTCCAATATTCATCTGGTCTTGAATAGGTAGCAGAGAGAATATAGTTCATAATGTAGGCAGTTTTTTCATCAAGAACTTTTGTTCCAGCTGATTTTTTCTTTTCTTCAATAGTAAGTCATTTACTATCAAGTATTTTTATAATCGGATTGATTTCTATTTTATTTCATAAATTAGCAAATACACTATATGCTTGTGCCACTTCCATAGGAGTCATTTCTCAAGTTCCCAGCGCCAATGGAGCTCAATAATAAAAGTTTTCGTCTAAAGACTTTACTCAGGCAGATTTTAGGTATTCAATAATTCATTTTTGTTCTCCAGCAAGGAAGTAGAGTTTAATAGCCGGAATATTTCTTGAATGATTAAGCGCTGTCATAAGAGTCATTTTTCCTGAAAATTTTCCATTGAAATTTTTTGGTTCATAATTCCCAGGAAATGTCGTAGGAATATCATAAATAGGAGTGTGTGGACCAAAAGGATTTTTATCTATTGCAAGAGCGTATACAAATGGCTTAAAACTACTTCCAGGTTGTCTTTTTGATGTGAGCATATTTACATTTCCATCAATATCTTTGTTGAAATAGTCAGCTCATCATACATAGGCAATAATATCTCAAGAAGCATTATCTATACTGATCATAGCGGCATTATTTGCATCAAATTTTTCGCTATTGTTTTTTACTTGATTGCTTACTAATTCTTCTGCTTTCATTTGAAGGTCAGAATCAAGAGAAGTATAGATTTTTAGACCTCATTCTTCTAAAAGTTCTTCTCCATATTTTCCAGCAAGATATTCTCTTACATACATAACAAAGTGAGGATGTTTTATATTTTCTCTATATTGTTTAAATTCAAATCCAATACTGGAAAGAAAATTTTCTTTATATTCATCAAAGTTAATATAATTATCTTCGAGCATTCTTCCGAGGATAAAATCTTTTCTTCCCGTTTGGTATTCTATAATTTTTCCATCTTGTTCGAGCGCGATATTATTCAGAAATCAAAGAAGATCAGAATAATTCATGATACTACAACCATCTGCATCAATATTCATAGATTTTTTAAAGTTTCAAGTGTTGAGATTACATAAAAGTAATCCATTTTCTCAGAGTCTAGTTGCTTTTAAATCAGAAATAAAATTGATGAATGTATCCACTCAAGCCTGGTGTTCTTCAATGTCAGTTTTTTGTATCAAATTTGTCGTACTATTTATATCTCATTTTGGGTAGGTGTAGAGATTTCAAACGAGTCTCGTATAGTAATTATACGGAGAATAATAGGTAGGTCATTTTGGTATACTAGCAAGCATACTAGCTTCGAGCACATTTAAATCAGCAGCTCTTTTTGCAAAAAAGGTAAGACTTGCTTGTTCTACTCAAAAAGCATTACTTCAAAAAGAGATTTTATTGAGATAGAGTTCAAGAATTTTTTCTTTTGATGCTTCATTGGTTAATTTGTAGGCCAAGTAAAATTCTTTTATTTTTCTTTCTATTTTATCAGAAATAGATTCTAGAGAACTTCTGTTTTCAATAATAGTATTACGAATAAGTTGTTGAGTAAGAGTTGAAGTTCCTCAAAATCACTCATTTTTTCCAATAATTCCATAAAAAAGAGCTCTGAATAATCAGATTACATCGATACCAGGATTTTCCCAATATCTTTTATCTTCTCCCGCAACTATCGCGTTTACCATATTTTTTGAGATTTGGTTGTAGGTTACGTAGGTTCTTTTTTCATCTCCAAAAAGAGTATAGAGTTCTGTTCCATTTTTGTCATAAATAATAGAAGCTTCCTTGATATCCATTTCCTCTAAACTGCTAATACTTGGAAGAGGTCTGATTACTTGTACATAAATAAAACCAAATATTCATATGATAAGTATGAAAAATCATAAAATTCCATATAAAACAACTTTGTTGATGGCAAGAGCGTTTTGTTTTTTAGTATATTTTTTTCTCTTTTTTAAGTGAATAGTTTTAAATCACATATTTTTTCATTAAAAATTTAAAAATTGATAGTCGTCTCCAATAATTATTTCTATGTCGACATCGCTATCTTTTGAGTATTTTGGAAGAGATTCTACATTTTCACTTCCTCAAAAAATAAATAATTCCAATGCTTCTACGGTTTCTGGTTTTACTCCACCACTTCCACTAGAATAGAGTATTTTTGATTTCTCGTATTTTTCTCATGACGTATTTCAAACAGAATTTTTTGAAGGAATATGAAAGCCATATTTTTTCAAATTATTTGCTATTTCGTTGGCAAGTCATCAGATTTTTGTAGAGTTAAAAATATTTATTTTCAAATTTTCTTTATATACCAGAGGATAATTAAATATGATATTGGTATACTGAACGAGTTTTGAATAATCCGATGGATTTGTTTTAGTTCATCATTCTTGTAATAATACAGAAGCTCATCAAAAGTCAGCTCTGAGAGGAACGTATAAAAATCCTCATTTTTCACACACACTGCTTCCATAAAAACAAGTATCGTTCAGATTGGAGCTTACTATATTTTCCCTTGGAATATCTTTCATAAATAATGCGAGTTGGATCATTTGAGAAAGGTCTAAATTCGTTACTATGTGTTGTTGAACAATATTATAAATAGATTTTATTTTACTCGGCGAAGTGATAAGCCCTAAAGAGAGTGCTTTTTCTCTTAGTGCTTTGATAATAAGTTGTTGCCTGAGAGATCTGTCAAAATCGCTTGTGGTATGTCTTGATCTTGCGTATTTGAGAGCGGTAGATCCGTCTAAAGTTTGCGGTCAGGCAGAAATTTTAAATGTCTGGTAGGTCGCATTTGGTCCAGGATAAGTAGTGTCAATAATTTCTTCAGGGACATCGATATCAATTCCACCAAGAGTATCAATAATTTTTCTAAATCATTCAAAGTCTAAGTTGATAAAATAATGCATTTCTTCACCAGTAATTTTACTCAAAACTTCTTGTAAGTTTTGCATACCAAGACTTTGGTCCTTTCAAGATTTGAGTCATCTAAAATAGGTTTCGTTTATTTTTCCAGCTCAACCACTTGGATATTCTACGTAGAGATCTCTCGGGATAGAAAAAAGAGAAACCGATTGTTTATCATAATGAAGAGATGCTATCACAATACTATCAGTGAGTTCTGGAGCATCATTTTCTTGTCATCCTCTTCCTATAATAACAATATTTGTTTTTCCATCGGATGATTTTTTTATCACAGATGTCGTTTGTGTTTCATCAAATTTTAAATCAAATCAAGCAAAACCTATGATACTATCCAAGTCAAATTTGATATTTGAAACTTGTTTTACCATTCCAATTCAAAATAAAATAATGACTATTACACTTATAATCAAAAATATTTGTAAAACGGGATTTTTTCTTTTTTGAGATTGTACAAAACCTTTTTGAATTTTTATTAAATTACTTACATCTATTTTGCTTGTATGCTCTTTACTTTTTGTAATTTTCTTCTTTTTAAACATTGTACTTTATAAAAATTATAATTGCACTTATTTATATGAAAAAAAATAAAAAATTCAAATAAAAATTTTAGATATAAAAAATCTTGCAATTTTTTAAATAGCAGTTATACTAGTTATACTTTTCATACTTTTATAACCGACTATAATTATGAAACAACCACAATGTAAAATGAAACTTTTTGGCACTACAACAATATGAACAAAGTGACAAATCGTGATTCCAAAGGAAGCGAGAGAAAAATTAAATCTTCATCCTTGAGATAGTGTTACTATTATCACGAAAGATGATGTAGCTATCGCTATCGTTAAAAATCAGGATTTAAAAGAACTTTTTGAATATGCAAAAAGTGAATGAATTCAACTAGAAAGTTAATTTTGACTTTTTCATGATGAAGAGTATCATGAACTCTTATATTTATAAACATTTTTTATGAAAAAAATTATTTGAATTTTGGTAATATCGACTGGACTTCTTTCTTCTTGTGGGAAAGAAGAAATGGTCATAGAACAAGCCATTCCGCCAAAAATGGTACAATCAATCACATTAGAACCAAAAACTTTTACTGAAAGTATTAAATTGGCTGGAAAAATCACTTCTGACCAAGAAATTTTTATTTCTCCTTTGACTTCAGGAATGATAAAGTCTGTAGAAGTGAAAGTAGGGGATAAGGTGGAAAAATGAGATATTTTAGCAGTAATTGATACTCAGTCTAATCTGACGAATATCAATTTAAATAGTGTTCAAAATACCTATAATAATACACTCACTATTTTTTCTACGACAAAAGAAAGTCTCGAAAGAAATCTCGAGAATGCAAAAATACAACTTGAGAATGCAAAAATATCAAAAGATAATGTGTATGCTTCGACTCAAAAACAACTTGAGCTCGCACAAGCACAACTTCAAACCGTATTAAAACAAAAAGATAATACCACAAAAACAACTACTACGAGTATTGCTTTAGCTCAAGAAGGATTAGAAAATGCAAAATTAAATTTACAAAATTTTGAAAAAAACTATATAGAAAATCTGAAAGGGTTAGAGACAAAGAAAGCATCATTATTAGAAAATATAAAAATTTCTATAGATAATTCTTTTGCTACCTTTGATGGAGCATTGAGTTCTGTTGACACTATTTTAGGAGTAACCGATACCAATAAATCCAATAATGATAGTTATGAAATCTATCTTTCTGCAAAAAATAACACATTTAAAAATCAGGCTGAGAATTTATTTACTCAAAATAATGCAACATTTACTCAGTTAAAGTCAAAATATAGTAAGGATTTTACGCAAGAAGAATTGATTGCATTTTATGGGGAAATTATTACCTTAAGTGATAAAATGGTACAACTTTTTGATGTAATGAATTCAGTGCTCGATTATAGTATTACGTCTTCTACTCTTGTAGATGCTACTTTAAGTGGTTTTAAAGCTTCTATGAAAGCCAATCAATCACAAATTATTGGAATCAAAACCAGTCTCGTATGACTCAATAATACTTTGAACGATTTAGAAAATACGATTACTTCTACGACTACGAGTTTAGGAACTCAAAAATCTACTTTAGAACAAGCAATAAAAATAGCACAAGCAACGCTTGATAATACTCTTGCTTCTACTTCAAGTAGTATTGATTCTATCAGTTCTACAGAAAATACGACAAAAATTCAACTCGAAAATACGATTACTACGATACAATCATCTCGTGAAACCGCTGAAAATGCTCTTAAAATCGCGCAAAATCAATACAATGCAGCTCAAGCAAATTATCAATCACAACTTGCCGGAGTAAAATCACAGCTTGATAGTGCAACTTGACAAAAAAATTCTTTAAATCAACAAATTGATAATGCATATATAAAAGCGCCTTTTTCTGGAATTATTACTTCAAAAAATATAGAAGTAGGTTCGAGTGTTTCTCAAGCATCTCAAGTTTTTGGAATCGCTGACTTTGTAAATAAAGTAGTGAAATTGGATGTAAATTCTGAAAATATAAAATACCTTCAACTCGGAAATGAAGTTCAAATAGAGAAAAATGGAAAAACTGCGACTGGACAAATTTCTTTGCTTTCATCATCGGCAGATGTGAATACAAAAATGTTTAAAGTAGAAATACTACTCACTCCAGGAGAACTTCATGATTATTTAGTATTGTGAGATTTTGTTGATGTGTTTATAGAAAAACAACTCGGAGAAGAAACATTTTTAATACTCCCTTTTTCTGCATTACTCGTTTGAGGAAATAATACTTATAGTGTGTATGTAGTAGGAAGTGGAAGTCTCGTGGAAGAAAGAAAAGTAGAGATCGGACCAAGTAATAGCAGAGAAGTAATTATAAAAAATGGACTCAAATGAAGTGAAAGAGTGATTACTCAATGAGCGTTAAACGTTTCTGTGTGAGATCTCGTGGAAGAAATAGAGTAATTTTAATTGAAAAATAATTGATAATTTAAAAAATATGTCAAAAAAACATAATGAATCAATATATCTTGAAAAACTTGAATTTGATGAAAGTCTCAATAATTCTTGGATGTCATTTTTTATTGATAGAACGAGATTTACTTGGCTCGTAATCATGGTGATAACTATTGCTTGATTACTAGGTTTAAAAAGCTTACCTCTTGAATCTACTCCAGAAGTAGATATCGGTATGGCTTTTATCTCAACTACTTTTCCCGGGGCAAGTCCTGAAACAGTTGAGGATCTCGTAACCAAAAAAATTGAAAAACAAATCGCAAAAGTAAAATGAATTGATACCATGAATTCAACCAGTATGAATTCAGCTTCTCTTATTACTGTTCAATTTTCTTCAAATGTGGATACTCAAACTGCTATTGCTGATTTAAAAGATAAGGTTGATTTAGCAAAGTCAGACCTCCCAGAAGATGCTAATGATCCTTTTGTAAAAGAAGTTTCTTTTGATGATACTCCGATTTGGACCTTTTCTATTTCCGGAGAATATGATGGATTTCAGTTGTATGATTATGCAAAAAATATAAAAGAAGAATTAGAAAAAAATCCACTGGTTTCTGAAGTAAATATTTCATGAGGAATGCAAAAAGAATTTTGAGTTTTTATTGATCCGAAAAAATTAGAGCAATATGATATCTCTCTTTCGAGCGTAAACTCTGCCATTCAAACAGCAAATATGACGCTTCCTATTGGAGATATTGATATAGGAGCATATAAACATTCTATCAATGTAGATGGAAGATTTTATGATATAGAAAAACTTAAAAATATTGTTATCACCAAACTTGGAGATACTGGTATAGTCTATTTAAAAGATATAGCGGATGTAAAAATTGCTCCGAAAAAAATAACAAGTATTTCAAGACTTTCAGTTTGAGGAAAAGAACCTCTTTCAGCTGTGACTCTTTGAGTAGTGAAAAAGCAATGAGGGTCTATAGTAAATCTTGTTTGAGAATGAGAAGAGGCTTTAGCAAGTATGCAACAAAGATGAATTTTACCACCAGATCTTAATATAAAAACGATTGTTGACCAAGCAGAAAGAATTAAACTTGATCTCGCACATTTGATAAGAGATGGTTTAATTACGGTATTTTTGGTATTTATTACTTTATTTCTTATTATCTGAGCAAAAGAAGCTTTAGTAGCTGGTACTGCGGTTCCTTTAGTATTTCTCATTACATTTACAGTCATGGCAGTTGCGGGTCAAACACTGAACTTTTTATCAATGTTTGCTCTCATTTTATCTCTTTGACTTTTGGTTGATGATGCTATCGTAGTTATTTCTGCTATCAATCAGTATAAAAAATCAGGAAAATTTACCACGAGACAAGCAGCCCTTTTAGTAATGAGAGATTATAAAAAAGTATTAACAACTACTACTTTAACGGTAGTTTGGATATTTTCATCGATGCTTTTTATGACGTGAATTATGGGGAAATTTATTTTCTCAATTCCATTTGTTATCACTATTACTCTTCTTGCTTCTTTGATTATTGCATTAACGCTTAATCCTGCACTTGCAGTTATTTTATCAGGGAGAGATTCAAAAACGGATCTTTCAAAACATGATAATATTGCATGATGGAGATGAATTATGAAAAAAGCTTTAGATAATGGTTTTATTTCCATTCACGCTTTAGAAAGAAAATACGGAAATGTTATAAAATATTTACTGGAAAAAAATAAAAGAGTAAAAAGATTTTTATGATTTACGCTATTGTTATTTATTTCAGCACTTGCTTTACCGATAACTGGAATATTAAAAAGTGATTTTTTTCCAAAGTGAGATGCGGATAATTTTTCTATAAATGTTGAACTTGAGGCCGGAACAAAACTTGAGGTTACTTCAGAAGTAGTAAAAGCAGTAGAAGAAATTTTATTACAAGAAAAAGAAATAGATAGTTTTTCTACTTCGGTTTGAAGTTTATCAGGTTGAGATGGAAGCTCATCGAGTAGTGAAAATTACGCAACCATAAACGTAAACTTAATAAAAGAAGAATACGGAAGAAAAGAAAATTCTATGGATATAACCGAAAGACTCAGAGGAAAATTTGCTTCTATTAAACAAGCAAAAATTTCTGTTTTAGAACAATCATCAGGTCCTCCTGCTGGATGAGATTTTGAATTAAAAATTGCTTGAGATGATTTTGTTGTTTTGGATAAAATCGCCTCAGATGTAAAAAAAACGCTATCTACTATTCCAGGAGCAATTGATATCAGTTCATCAAGAAAACCACTTCCGTTTGAATTTGAAGTTGCTTTAGATAATACAAAATTAGCTTTATATGATATTTCACTTCCTCAAGTAGCGAGTTTTTTGAGAAATGTCATTGATGGAACACAAGCTACAAAAATATATCTTTGAGATGATGAAATCATTGTAAGAACGATATATTTAAACGAGAGTGTTGATACTTTTGATAAAATTAAAGATTTAAAAATTAAAAATAATAGAGGAACGCTGATAAGTTTGAGAGATATCGTTTCTCAAGAATTTAAACCTTCGGTATTTTCTATCACAAGAGTAGATGGAGAAAGGGTAGTAACCGTTTCTGCAACTGCGAAAAAAGGAACGAATGGGGCTTTATTAAAAGCAGAATTTGATCAAAAAATGGTAAAATATAAACTTCCAACTGGATATAAATTTATTACCGGGGGAGCCAATGAAGAAAATGCAAAATCAGTACAAAGTTTACTTATTTCTATGCTTTTTGGTATGATTTTTATCGTAGCAACTTTAGTATTACTTTATGATTCATATAGACAAGCAGTACTTGTTATGGTAACGATTCCACTTTCTTTGATCTGAGTATTTTATGGACTGACTTTATTTATGCAACCACTTTCATTTCCTGGGCTTATTTGACTCGTTGCTTTATTTTGAATAGTAGTAAGAAACTGAATAATACTTTTTGATAAAATAAATCAAAATTTAGATGAAAAAATTCCATTTAAAGAAGCTATTGTCGATGCGGGGATGAGTAGATTAGAGCCAGTTTTACTGACTTCAGTTTGTACGGTTTTAGGTATGATTCCACTGACTCTCAGTAATCCTACTTGGACATCTTTAGGACTTTCCATTATATTTGGACTTTCAGTTTCGACACTTTTTACGCTCTTAGTTTTACCAAGTTTGTATTACATCGTGTTTAAGAAAAAATATGATACATCTTTGTAATGGGAGTTATCTTTTCTTTCACTATTATTTTTTAAAATATATTTATGAAAAAACTTATACTTTGAATTCTTCTTTCTTTGAGTATTTTTCTGAGTTCTTGTTCTCAAGAAAATGATATAAATACTCAGATAGATGCTTGAGCTTTGATAGAATGATCAACGGGAAGTATCTCTCTTGATCTTAGTAAAAAATACCATTATTTAGATAGTTTGAATTTAACTTTTAATGAAGATACATTTTGAGATTTAATTTCAAAAACTCCCTACACAATAGTTTATTTTTATCCACTTGATTTTACTCCAAATTGTACGATTCAAGCACTTGATTTTTCTGCTATGGTAGATGATTTTTGAAAATTGGGATACCAAGTTATATGAGTTTCAAAAAATGATATTGAATCACATAAAGCATTTGCTGAAGCACATAGTTTAAAAATAAAACTGATTCAAGATTCAAATTCAGATCTTTTGAAAGAATTCGGAGCATTATGAGAACCGACTACTTATGGAAATGGAGATGAGGTTACTGATATTATACGTTCGACTATTATCATTGATAAAAATGGAACTCCACTTCATGCATTTTATGATGTCGAAGCTGTTTGACATGCACAAAGAATATATCAGTTTATTCAAAAGTAATAATAAAAAAACTATTTTGAAAAAAATAGTTTTTTTATTGAAAGGTATAAGATATATAGAAGTATTATTCAACTACCAATATAGATAAAATATTGAGTATATGCTTGAGCTTCTTTTCATAAGTACACATAAAGAATAATCAAGGGCATTTCTCAAATAATTCCAGCTAAGTACGTTTTTATAAAATGATACTTTACAAATCATGCTGAGTAATACAAAATATCAACAGGAATTACTGGGAAAAATGACCCCAGAAATATAATTTTAAATCCATCTGCTTCTATTTTTGAATTGTATTTTGAAATAAGGCTAAAGTTTTTGTTTGATTTTAAGTCTTCTCAGAAAATATATCATACAAAATAAGTTTGAAAAATTCAAAAGCTTACTCAAATGATACTTACGAGTAAAGTGATCCAAAAATTTTGTAAGAAAAATCATGAAAATAATATTAAAATAGTGGAGGGAATAAGTAAATAGTTTCTAAAAAAATATAAAACAAGCAAAATAGTAATTTTCATATTCATATCTAAAGAGACTTTTTTAAAGTATCATTCAAAGTCAAATCAACTGATATATAAATACGAACTGATACTTATTCATACTATAAAAAATAGTACGATAAGGAGGGTGAAAAATTTTTTATATTTTTTTTTCATGGCTATTTATCACAGATATAAACAAATGCTGGAGGAAAATTAAGAGGAGTAAATCTATAGTGAATTTTAGGGAAATAGGATTGAATATCTTTTTTATTTTGTAGAAAATATTGGTATTGAAGAAATTTTCATTGTTTTTTTAAGACACATTTTGATTTTTTAAGTATTTCACATACTATTGGTTTGTCTATAAAAGCTAAAGGAAGGCTACTGATAATATAATCTATAGAATCTGCCTGAAAATAGGATTCTATTTTCCCAGCACTTTCTTCATACACCTTTACTCTCGGTTCATTTTTATATTTTTCTTTTAATAATCTACAAAAACCCTCGTCGATTTCAAAAATATGGATTTGAGAATTTTTAGAGATTTCTTTTAAGAGTTCATCAGTAAAAACACCATCACCAGGTCAAAACTCAACGATTTTAATATCTTGAGAAAAATCTATATCTTTGGTCATTTTTTTATACAAAAATTTTGAGGAACGGCTTATAGCTCATATATTTGAATAATTTTTAATTACTCTTCTTTTGAAAGGCATATTTTATTTCTAAAAAATAATGTATTGATTATAAAAAAAATAAAAAAAATACAAATTTTTCTTACTTGCTTCTTAATAAAAATCATTATCATGACATAAATTTATTTTTAAATTATGCTTATGAAGGTGTTACTCGTAGAAGATAATATTCAAATTTCAGCGAATATAGTAAGGTATCTTGCGCTCAAAGATATTACGTGTGAATCTTCTCAAAATGGAAAAGATGGGTTATATAAAGCGCTATCAAATTATTATGATGTCGTTATTTTAGATATCAATCTTCCTGAAATGAATGGTTTAGAAGTTCTTAAAAAGATAAGAGAAAAATGATGAGATATTCAGGTGATTATGTTAACTTCCAATTCTACAAAACCAGATGTGATTCAATGACTTCAATTGTGAGCGGATGATTATTTAACGAAACCATTTGATTTTGATGAATTGTTGGCAAGAATTCATTCTCTTAATAGACGAAATTTAAAAAATAAATCAAATATTTTACATTTTTGAAAAAAATACGCTCTCGATATAGAAAAAACCGAGCTTATGTGTGGAGAAAAAGTAGTCAAACTTTCTCCTCTTGAATTCAATCTGTTAAAATACCTAGCACAAAATAGAGGAAGAACACTTTCTCGTCAGGAATTATATGAAAAAGTTTGGGGGGAGTTTGATGGAGATATTATGTTTTCAAAAACGGTTGATGTTTATATTTGATATTTAAGAAAAAAATTAGATAATGAAGTTATTCAAACAGTAAAGTGAATTTGATATAAAATTAATGCCTAAGATATGGAAACATCGGATTTAAAATATACAAAAAAACGTCTTTCTATAATATTTGCTCTTATAGTTTTTTTGGTTGCATTTTTTTTAGAAGCGAGTTATTTTACTATTCGTTATTTTAATTTTAGCTTTCAGGAGAAAAAAGAGTTTAATCTCACTACTGAACAATTGAGTAAACAGTTTCAAAAAAATCCAATTATTTTTAATATATTTTTAACAGAAGGGTTAAGATTTCGTCCTCCAAAAGAACAAAATAGGGAACCAGAAAAAGATTTGAGATTTTTAAACTTTTTAGTCTTAGATACTTCTTGAAATATTATAGCTCAAAATTTACAAAAAAATATATGAATTCATCATGAAAGTCTCATGAGGATAGGGTATAACTCTTTAGAATACCTTTGAGAAGGAATATTATGAAAAAAAATAGATATTTCCTATTTTTGATGATGAATCCAAGATATGATTTTTATAAAAGAATTGTGATACTCTGGAGAAGATTATTTTTGGGATGTATTTTTTTTCTTTTTAGTTACACTGTGTTTCTCAGTTATTTTTTATCTGATTTGACGTATTTTTGTTGATAGAAATTTAAAACCTGTTGAGGAAACATTGGCAGATATGAATGATTTTATTCATAATGCACATCATGAATTAAAAACACCAATTTCTGTAATCTATTCAAATTTACAAATTATGAAGGCTACTAAAAATTATGAAGAAGGGTTAGTAGAAAATTCTATCTTTGAAATTAAAAGAATAGATGCACTTATTTTAGAGTTAAGCGATTTTTCAAATATTCGTAGTATTTCACAGATGGAAGATGTTTTTGTTGAGAAAGAAGTTGAAAAAATAATAGAAGAATATTTAAAAGATATTGGTGGGAAAAAGATAAAAGTATCAATAAAAATAAATAAAACACCAATATTAAAAATAAATAAAAATTATTTTTATATCTTTTTTTCTAATTTACTCAGAAATGCTATTAAATATAATTATGAGTGAGGAGAAATAAATATCATATGAGATAAGAATAAAATAGTGATTTCTAACACCGGAGAAAAAATACTTCAAGAAGATATTCCTTTTATTTTTAATAGATTTTTTAAAGGGGAAAAGTCTAGAAATAGCGAATGATTTGGTATTTGATTATCTTTAGTAAAAAAAATTTGTGATATGTATAGATGGAGGATTACCGTGACATCAGATGAAAAATACACGACCTTTGAAGTAAAAATTTAATAAAAATGAAGACGAAGTCTTCATTTTTATTTTTTAATAAGTTCTTTTACTCAACATTTTATCATTTGTCATTCCTGAGTATCTTTTTGAATAATACATTGCCTGGCGTATACGAGTCATTTATAACTTCCACTATGAACATACTCTCCTAAATAATTTATGTATTTATATTCTTCATTTTCAATTCCGCTAAACGCTTCTATTGTGTTTCCAGTTTTATATAAAAAAAACACATCTCATTCTTTGAAATCTTGAGTATCTAATTTTTGTACTATTTTACTCGTATTATTTTCTAATAATGATGTATAATTCAGCTTTTCATACTCGAGGGTGAGGGTATTATCGTATTCAATAATTTTCACCATTCATACAAGAATTATGGAGATGATTATAATGATAATAATAACAGAAAGTATTGTTTCTCAATGGGTATTTTTTTTCATAAATAAAGAAAAAGAATTATTTTTTTTCATTATATGAAAAAAAAATAAAAGTTAAATTTTATTTTCTTAAAAAAATCTTTATAATCTCTTTCAAATAATGTTTTACGATATTTTTATGCAGAATAAAACATATGCTTTTACATTAATAGAATTAACCATTGCTATTTTCATTCTTTCTTTAGTAATTGTGGGAATATCTTTTTCTTTGGTTCAAATATCACAAAATTTTTCTGATACCAGTATAGAAACTGATATATTTTCAGATATAAAAGATTTTACCTTCAATACTTCGATCTTTCAATATAATTCATGAAAAATCTATACTGGGGGATTGCTTTTATATAATGACAAGAATGGCGTATTTATAGGTTCATTTGAAGATAATAATAATGGGTATAATTATACATTTCATTATGATGAATATTTTTATAGTAAGAGTTATTTATGATATTTTTATGTTGAAGAAAAAATATTATCTGGTATTTTAAATGAAAATATAAATGTATCGGATGTATTTTTTAACAATGGGAAAATCTATAATAAACTTTTTATAAAGGATATTTTTGTTGATTCATACAATACTGGAGCTATTTTCGAAATCAATTTGAATGTATTGAAAAAAAATGTAGAAAATATTATCGGAAAGAAAAAAGACGAATCATTTATACCGATAGATGATTTTATAAAATTTAATTTTCAATTTTAATCTATGATACACAATAAAAAAGCATTTTGAATTATTTATGTATTTTTCTTAATATCATTTATTTTGTCTTTTTGATTGGTTATTTTAAATAAACAATCATATTTTGAAAAAAAAATAGAGTTGATTCATATTGAGGATATTTTATTGAAAAATATTATGACAGATGCAAATATCTCATTAAAAAATCATAAAGATAATAATGTGAATGTAGATCTCTATATTCCGATTTTATCTTGCCCTCAAGATGTAAAAATTTTTTCATGAGCAGAATTGATTGATGAATCTTCTTTGATATTTCAAAATCAAACTTGTTCAGGAGTGCTAAATGGAGAGAATTTAGAAATATATTTTAATACCGAATATAACCATTTTTCAACAGGAGTCTTATGATGAACAGAATTTTCTCTTGATGGGGAATCTGTTTTGTCATGATCTTTTTCCCACTATGAAATTTCTTTTAACAAACCGACTATTTTTGATGATCGTTTTGTAAGTTCTCGACTTGAAAAAACGGGGGTTATTTTTCCTGGAAATGGCTTTCAAAATATATTTTGGAACAATAGTAAAATACATGATTTTATAGAAAAAAATTCTCACAATATACCTCCTTTTGAAAAACTTTGACAAACATCAAGCTGAGTTCTTTATTTCGATGTGAATGATAGTTTTAGTGGAAAAATAGTTCGATTTGATAGACAACTTTTTGATACGCAAAATAAAATATTAAAATCAGAAGAAATATCTTTTTCCCACCAATGATGAGTGGTTTGATATTTGCAAGATGACCTCACTTTTAGTTGAGTTTTAGGAAATCCTAAAATTCTTGATTTTCACAATAATGATTACGCTATTTTTTTATCCTACCAAACAGGCGCATTGAATAATATTCGTTATCATTTACGAATATTTACTCCTAGTTGAACAGGAGTTTACATAAACCCAATTCAGGATTATGGAGAAAAAATAGAATTTTTATGAAATACGATTTCTTTTATTGGAAATAATTGGTATAATAAAATACAAAAAATAATTAGTTATTAATTTTTTATATGAAATATCAAAAAAAAGCATTTACATTAGTAGAATTAGTAGTAGTCATTACTATATTGATTACTTTATCAACTATAGGATTTTTAACCTATACTTCGCAGTTATTGTATTCAAGAAATGCGGTCCGTATCAGTGATATGGGAAATATTAAAATGGCATTAAAAAGTCATAAAACGAAAAATGGATGATATCCAATTCCCGGACATACTTTTGATGTAACCAACTCAGGTACTATAATAAAACAGGGGTATTTAGATGGAGATGTTTTTACTCAAGAAATTACTAAAAAACCAACAGATCCGCTTCTTCAAGACCAATATTATCTTTATTCTATAACACATAATAAGCTTTTTTTTCAAGTCTGAATGAGTATTGAAAATAAGGAAGATACTTTTATGGCATATGTTGATGGTGATTATCAAACTTTACATGATGGGTTTATTCCGAGTATTGTTTTTGCAAGTGATACTGGATGAGATATTGAAACTCTTTCGTGAGCTTTTATTGTTGATAAAGGAACCTTCAATATCCCATATGATGGAGAGGGGAATAAAGTTTATACTGCATCGAGTTTAGAGGATATTTTAACAGAATCTTGAGTTTCTATACCTAAATTTTATGGATATTTATCTTGTTTGGAAATTTATGAAAATGGCGCATCTATGGGAAGTTGAGTCTATATGATACTGGACTCAAATTCACAACCTGTAGAGCAAACATGTGATATGAATTATTAGTTTTACTTTATTTTATAAAAATATGTTGATACATATGCAAAAAATAAAAATATTTCTTTCTCTCATCGCTTTCTTTTTTCCTATATATTTTGTCATTGCTATTGATGATGAATATATTCTTTCTCCAACGGATAATAGTGTGATATATTTTTCTACTTGAAGCACTCAAACAAAATACTATAATAAAGATGCGAATTCTGATATAATAGGAAACTACTTATCATGAAGCTATTATAGCACTACGTATGGATATTTTGAGTTTATAAACGTACGATTTACTGGATCTACTTGAAAATGCTCTTCTGGATATGGATATAAACTTTCGGGACAAGCAAGGAGTGAAACGGCATGATACATAGATTTTTGATATAATGCCAATACTTTTGTATACTACTGTATAAACGATAATAAGCTGTATGGAAATGCATATATGCCATCTATTTGAGAACAAAATTTTGATGGAATTACTTTTGAAATAATAAAAAGTATAGCTCTCCCAAATATTCCAAGTAAAAATACTTTTTTTGTAAATAATAGTACTATGTTATTTTATAATACTCCAGAAAACTTTTGATCAAAATCTTGAGAGGAAACTATATTCTATATCTGGAAACCAAAAAAGAAATAATTGATTTTTAGAAAAGAAACAATACAATCAGCAAAAAATATTTTTTAACCATATTTATATGAAAAATATAAATACAAAAACGTATCTACTTTGAGTGTTTACTCTGATAACCGTATGATTTACTTACGCATATTCATCAGTAAGTAGCTCTTTAAATTATTTGAAAAATGCCTGAAATACAGGGCATATCGGGTATATTATAACAGAAATGTTTGGGCCGGATGCAAAAATAAAACCAGCATATCTTCCAGATGGAATGGTAGTTGAAAATGCATCTATTACACAGACTTGAATTGTAAAACTAAATAATGCTACAGGCTCAACGAGTGAAACAGAGGCTCCAACCATAAATATACTCACTCAAGTTTGGACTCATCTCAATGATAGGATAGATACTTTTCCTCAGTATATTCATCCAACAGGGGATGGAAATCTCCATGTTCCAGCAACAAGTACTTCAAATAATGGTAAGGTTCTAACAGCAGGTTCAACAGAATGAAGTATAAGCTGGCAACCTCTCCCATCAGCACCAGTGAGTTCAGTAGCTGGTAAAACTGGGGCGGTAACTTTGGTTAAATGAGATGTGGGACTTTCTAATGTAGATAATACGAGTGATGCGAATAAACCAGTGAGTACAGCAACACAAACAGAATTAGATAAGAAACTGAATAAATCGTGAGACCTCCTTACAGGGTTATTAAGATCAAGAAATACAACTTGAATTATAGGAGTAAATACACAATGAACTCCATGATTTGAAGTGTTGAGTGCAAGTTCAACAGATGCAGCATATATGACATTTCATAGACCGGCTGCATATGCGGTAAGGTTTTGACTTGACAGTGACAATAAGCTTAAAGTATGATGATGGAGTATGTGAAATATAGCATATGAAATATGTCATGAAGGAAATTTGATCAATACAATAAATTCTACATCTACATGACAAGCAGCAACGGCTAATGCTGTTAGGCTTGTAAATGAGAATGCAAATACAAAAGCTCCTTTAGTATCACCTATTTTTACTGGGGAACCAACTGCACCAACTCCAAATACCAGCGATGTTTCAACAAAAATTGCTACTACAGCGTATGTTTATGCTAAAATAAATGCTCTTGCAGCTGGGGGAAAGGTTTCTTTTGCTTGATATACAGCACTCACATATAATGGAAATCTTTGATATAAAAAATGAGCCGATCAAAAGTGTGCTGCTAATTTTGCTTGATCAAGAGTTATGATGTATGATGATTATGTTAAACTAGGAACATCATATCCTTATACCTATGATATATGGATGATAGATGGGGGAGATTTAGTATCTATTGATGGGGCTAGTTGATATGAATATCATATACCAAAAGATTGAAATGGAATGTCAAATACATTTTACTCTCGGGGAAATACTTGTAAGTGATGGTCTAGTGCAAATACATATTCTGCATATATGCTCAATACAGCTTGAATAATGTCATATGTCAATTGTAGTTGAACATACAGACTAGCCTGTGTATATTAAAATAATATCTTAAAAATTAGAATATGATAAAAAATATATTTATAGGAGGTCTTATTTTCATTAATTTATGAATCATTTATTTTTTTCAAATAAAAAATCAAGAGATAACAGATTTAGAAAGAATTATTTGAGACTTAAATACTCGTATAACACTTTTGACACCTGGAAAAGATATAATATTGGATGATGAAAATAATCCCAATTGTCTTACTCGTTCAACCTATTATTGAGTTACAGGAAATAGTATGGAACCACTCATTCAAAATGGAATTGATGTGAATGTAATAGAGAATTATTATACCTGTTCTGGAAAAGTTTCTAGATGAGATATTATTGTTTTTGAACTGAATAAAAAACCAATGATAAAAGTTATAAAAGCACTTCCATGAGATATTATAAAATTTGAGTCTCAACAAATGTTTATCAATGGAGAAGTTATGAAGAATAGTGTTGATGAAATATATTATTTTTCTCAATCAGAAGTAAATCTGCTCAGGGCTTATTTACAAAATGATACACTTCAATCAGGAGCATTTTTTGTATTTTGAGATAATATATCTAATAGTTTAGATAGTCGTAAAATATGAGCGGTAGGGATAGAAAGTTTTCTCGCAAAAGTAGATGGAAAATAAAAAAGTGAGCGTTCGCTCACTTTTTTATTTTCCTAAAAATCCTTTACTTGTTCCTCCAATATCTTCTAGTTCATCAGCTAATCCTCCCAGTAGATCATCAGTTCAAAGAGAGAGTTCATTATTTGCTTGATAATTCTCGATTTCCTTTTTTAAATCTGAAATGATTTCATATACTCTTTTTTTCTTTTCATCCAGAGTATCACTTCTTAAATTTCCATCAAGATCAACATATCTTTCTCCGATTTGATGCGCAACACGAAATAAATTTTCATAAAAATCACCTGTTTTTTCATGAAATACGACATCAGTAGTTTTTGTATCGATATGTATTTCTAGCATTTCTAAATATGCTTTT
>JANJUN010000029.1 GCA_024710565.1 Candidatus Altimarinota bacterium
ATCAAAATTCTCAAAAAACTAACACCAGTAGTGTCAACAAAAAACTTATCGTACTAGAATAATTTTCAAATCTGTGTTTTGTTTTTTCATACGCTTGAGACTGGGCGTATTTTTCTTGATTATAAATTCACGCTACTTCTTGAGGAATAGTATCGGACCAATTTAATGTATTGAGATAATCAACTATTTTATCAAAAATAAAAAATACCACAACGATAGACAAAATCATAAAGTATAATTCTCACATAATGGAAAATAAAAAAATATTATACGTATTTCATAAAAGAAAAACTCTTGCTTTTATAATATGCAAGAGTCGTATTTTGTAAAGATTTTTAATAAATAGCGGTCGTTTCTATAGAAACATTTTCAATACCCAGTTCTTTCACTTTTTCAAAAATTTCTTTTATGTAAAAAAGAGGCGTTCTTATACATCCATGTGACTGTGGATTTCCATCAATATTTCCATCGCTTCCATGAAGCCAAATTGGTCCGTCTATATGAACAGCATATGGCATGATAGCTCATCCTTTTTTTCCATTTTTCTTTTTTGCTGCTTCCGGATAGTCACTAGAGGTATGATAGAGGTCTGGTTTTAATTTTCATCTTGTTTTGAGTTTTGGAGTTTTATGTGCCAATTGTCCTGGTGATACAAAAGTAGCTACATGCAATTTTCCTGCAATATAAAACGCTAGTATTTTTTTGTTTTCATGTTTAAAAATAAGTATTTTATTTATCTTTTCTGGAATTTCTTCAGGAATTTTTCAAGAAATTTTTTCATTGATATAAGTTCCCTTTAGATTTCATCCAGCATCTTTTCAAAAATATGTCATATGTGAAAAAACATCCAGTTTTTGATAGAGTGCTCCTGGTTTTTTTTCGTATCAAAGCATTTCTTCGTAGATACGTATTCTTTGAATTTGATCCTCTGAGAGTTTTTCTTTATTTTTTATATAGTATCCAAGATAGAGCTTTCTAAGAGTGGTAGAACCAAGAACCCCATCTTGAGATTTTTGAGAAAATTGAAATTCTTTTTGAAGTTCCTTTATTTTTGAAACCACCAAAGATGAATAATTTTTTGCCGTCTGATCGATAGAAAAAAATTGAACAAAAAAATTAAATTCTCTCAACCCCACTGAAAGTATGGATTTTTCAATTTTTTTAATATTTTCTAAATTGATCAGATCTTCTACTTCTGTCTTCACTGTCTCTGTGACATCTTTCTCTGCAAGAGCATTTGATGTAAACAAAACTGCTCAAGAAAAAACGGCAACTGATTGTAAAAAATTTCTTCTATTCATTTGGAAAGATTATCAAATATTCTTTTGAGGGAAACTCCTATCAAAAAAGGAATTTGTATTATAATAGAAAAGAAATATTGTCAAGGAAAATGTAATTATATTTTACTCATTGACTTTACAATTTGAAAATATAGATACAATACCATTGAGTTATTTCATAACAAAAAAATATGGAAGATATTATACAAAAATATAAAAAAGAACAAAAGAAAAAAAATATTGCTATCGTAGTTACCAGTCTTGCCTTAGCGATTGGACTCAATTTTGTACTCGTAAATACCAACAGTGGAAAATACATTACATCGAGCGTGATAAATAGTCAAATATCTGGAGAAAAACAAGCCGATTTATATCTACAGTCCGTAAAAAATTCTGGAAATAATGTAATACGTCTCAAAGCTTCTTCTGAAATATCACAAGCAAAAAGCCTATCGTTTTCTCTCGCATACAATAAAGAAAATGTAAAAATTAAAGAAAAAATGCTTCGTATCGATGGAGCAGAAATGATCAATGTAATTGAAAATGAATGATTTAATACCCTTATCATCAATTTTCAAAATCCAACCAATATAAAAACTGGTGAAGAAATACTCAGTATCATTTTTGAAAAAAATCAAAGTGAAGAACTCGAGAGCATCAATCTCGTAAATGCAAATATTACTGATAATGAAGGAGCAATATTTTCTCTTTCCACTTCCGGAGTTGAATTTTAATTTGCAATTATAAATCAAAAAAATAAACTTGAAATCAAGTTTATTTTTTTTCTTTTCTAAAAGCAGATGAAAACACTCAAAATACTTCTTTTTGTTTTTGTATGACTGTATGGAATATATTTTTTCTTTCCGTATTTTATCAAAGTAGAACTCCAAGCAATTCCAAGTTCTACAGTAGTTTATGATATCAATAATATTGAACTGTGAGAAATTATAACAGAAGGAAAATACAGACACAGAAATACAAATTTTGAAGATTTTCCAGAATTTTTAAAAACTGTTTTTATTGGAATAGAAGATAAAAGATTTTATTTTCATAGTGGAGTGGATTTTTTATGAATTTTGAGAGCTTTCAAAAATAATATGCTCTGAGGAAATACCGAAGGTGCTTCTACTCTTGAAAATCAAATCATCAGAAATCATTATTGGCTCAATGAAAAAAGATGATATACACTCAAGATAAAAGAATTCATCCTTTCTTTAGCGCTCAATAAAAAATACTCTAAAGATGAAATTTTAGCTATCTATCTCAATACTATCAATTTTTGATACCTCAATTTTTGAGCAGAAAGTGCCGCAAAATTCTATTATCAGAAATCCCTGAGTGAACTCACCAAAGCAGAAATGATCTGACTCCTCACGATTATAAAAAATCCAAATAATTTTAATCCTATCACGAAAAAATCTGCATTCAAGCGTCGTTTTGAAGTGATAGTGAATGCTTTAACAAAGGAGTGAATTCTCTCTGATGAAGAAAAAAAATTGATTCTAGAAGAACCGCTCACTTTTTACTCTGGAGAAAAAAATAAACTTCCTTATATAGTGGATTTTGTAAATACTCTCTTAAAAAAAGATACCATAAAACCAGGAAAAATAGTGACTCATTTTGATTATTATCTTTCTGAAAAAATTGATACTCTTGCCAAAACAACTCTTAAAAGTCTCTCTTGGAAAAATGTAGGTGATTATGGAGTTATCATTATCGATAGAAAAACCATGGATCTGAGAGTCATGATATGAGGAGAAAATTATGATGGAAAAGAGGGGCAAGTAAATGCATCTCTCGCACTGAGACAACCAGGAAGTACCCTCAAACCATTTTTATATGCGCTCTATTTTGAACAATTTGGAAAAACTCCGTCTTCTTCTATTCTTGATTTGCCAGTAAGCTATCCGACTGCTTTTTGATACAGTTATGAACCAAAAAATTATTCGCTCACCTATGCTTGAGAAGTTTCTTTAGCAGAAGCTCTTTCTCAAAGTATCAATATTCCAGCAGTAAAGATACTTCATGAAATATGAATCGAACCATTTATGAAATTTTTAAAAAATATCTGAATCAATTCCCTCACTCGTGAAAGTGATTATTACTGACTTTCGCTTGCCCTTGGAAGTTGAGAAATAAGTCTTTTTGAACTCACGAGAGCCTACAGTATTTTTGCTAAAAATGGAGCGTATTGTGATATCAATATATTTATTGATGACGATAAAAGCTCAAATAATCATTGTAAAATGAGTATTGATAAAAAATATACCGATATGGTAGAAGAAATTTTAACCAATCGTTATTTTAAACTTGCTTGATTTCCGATACATTCCAATCTTGATTTTCCTGATAGAAATGTATTTGTAAAAACAGGAACTTCAAGAAACTTTAAAGACAATTGGAGTATCTGATTTACGAGTGATTTTATCATCTGAGTATGGGTATGAAATAAAGATGGTTCAGAAATGAAATGAGTTTCTGGAGCCAGTGGAGCAGGAGATATTTTTAGAAAAATAGTCTATGAACTCGATACCTTTGACGCAAATACTCCGATTCTTTCTCTGCAAAATGAACACCAAGATTTTATAAAAATCACCGCTCCTTTGGATAAAAATACCTACCAAATCGATGCTTCTATCCCACAAGAAAAACAATCTATAGAGCTCAAATATCATACTAATATTGATTTTGATACACTCGTATGGAAAGTAGATGGAAAAGTCTTTGAAAAACCATTTCTTTCTCTCTCACAAATACAACAAAAAACTTCTATACAAGTAGAAGTTTATAAAGATGGGGTTTTACTCGGAAGTGATAGTGTGGAAATATCTCTCAAAAATTAAGATTTTTTTTCAAGTCCATATTTTTTATTCAATCCTTCTAAAGCGGTTCTCAAAATATGATAGGATTGATGCGCGTTACTAGAATAAGCTGCGCCCTCAAGTCATTCAGGAAAGGCTTCTACTCATACATAAATTCATTTTTTTAAAAATGTTTCTTCCAAAACTTGAAGATAGTATGCTAAGGAATTGTATGAAGAATGAAAACGAAAAGCGATATGTTTGTCTTTTGATCATTGTAATTGATTAACTTGAATATTTCAAAAATCATCTGTATCAAATCATAGGGTACATGCTGGATGGTATTTTCCATCTTTTTCTCTTTTGTATCTCAAAACAAGTGCATATTTTCCATCCAATATCAATTTAGAAGCATATTGTGATTCTGAAAATTCACCAGAAGCTTCAGAGAGTCCTCATAATATTTCTACCATAAGTCTTGTAGCATCTATAGTAGGACACAGTTTATTTTGTGGAGTTCTTAAAAATTCTTTTTTTTCAAATTCTGGAAGTATTAAATGTTCAAATGCAGTCATAGATTCTTTTGGCATAAAAAAATAATTCTTGAAAGATTGTATCATATATTGAGTGAAAAAACAAAACTAATACTTCTCTCTGAAGATATTTTCTTGGCTCACTGAGTTTTGAATGAGTTTAGATT
Organism: Candidatus Altimarinota bacterium; assembly: GCA_024710565.1. Lineage (GTDB taxonomy): Bacteria > Patescibacteriota > Gracilibacteria > BD1-5 > UBA6164 > UBA7396. The sequence continues at coordinate 4,782 of JANJUN010000029.1, forward strand.
CTACTTCATCAACCATATTTGGATTTCCACAGATGTAAAATTCTTCAAATTTTTGTATATTTTCTTGAACTAAAAAATCTCAAACGTATCATTTTTGAAATGAAGAAGCTTCCTCACGACTTAAAAATACTTCAAAATCAAAATTTGAAAATTGATTTTTGAGATTTTGAAATTCTTCAATATAGTAAAGATCTTTTTGTGTTCTGTTTCCAAGGACGATTTTGAGTGATTTCCTAAATCATTTTGATAGTAAATCTCTGACTAAAAAATAAAGTGGGACGATCCCGGTTCCCGTTGCAATATATAATTTATTATTCTCTTTTTTAGAGTCAATAAAATGCCCCGTTGGCCCGACTCCTCTGAGTACTACACCCTCTTCATAATCACAAATTTCTTTACTTCCTCCTCTCCCGTTTTCTAGTCTTTTGATGATACAATATATTTTTTTTGCGTCTTTATATAAAACAGAATACGCGCGAGCAAATCACGTTTTAGGAAGTAAAAATGTGATAAATTGTCCCGGAAAGATTTCAAAATCATTTTCTGCCTCATAAACAAGCTCAAAAACATCTTGAGTTAAGTATTTTTTTTCTTGTAAGGTAAAGTGATTGATTGCCATAATTTTTTCCTCAATATTTAATTTGAATTTTCATTCTTAATAGATAATATATAAAAAATAAAACTTAGCAAAACAAAAAATGAAAAAAATAATTCTCTTTCTTGCATTTTTTTTTCTCCCAATATGGCAAGTATTGGCAGGTTTAGAAGTAAAAACAAACCTTGCTCCTGGAAACTATAACTTCCCTATTGAAGTATATTTGATGGCAAATGATAAGGATGCAAAGATTTTTTATTATACTGATGGAATCGGAAGAATGGATACTATTTTAGAGTACAAACACCCTCTTATCCTGAAAGAAGATACTACTCTTGATTTTTTTGCTACGACAAAGGATTACGAAGATACTCCGATAGAAAGTGCCAAATATACTTTTACCTATTCAGAGAAAATTATACTGATACTCGAAGAGAAAAAAATTATCTTAAAAAATACCGATAGTGATGTACAAAATATCTGATATTGGAAAATAGAAAGTGATACGCTTAATTATGAGATCACCCCAAATACTTTTCTGGAAAAAAATGAATTTTTTAGTCTTGATTATGAACTCAAAGAAAATGAAAAAATAAGACTCTATTCTCCTGATAAAAAAGAAAAAAAATCCCAAGTGTATAAAAAAACAAAAAAAGAAGAAAGTAAAAATGAACCTGAAAAAGAAGAAAAAAATGAAACGACATCACCAACTCTTTTAGAAGAAGTAACAACAGAAACTTGATGAGAAATATCTCCTTTAAAAGAAAGTTGAGCGACTATTAAAGACGAAAATGCTTCATGAAATATCCAAATACCTGAAAATGAGGATTTTCAACTGACTGAAAATATCACCGCTTCCGTTCAAGAGAAAAAAGTAAATAACTCAGTATTTTTCTTTCTCTCCTATCTCTTATGAGTAGCTTTTATGTCTATTATCAGTTACAATGTTTATATTTCACAAAGAAAAAATAATCCTTTAAAAAATATATTTCATAAAATAAAAAAATAGTGCGTGATAAAAGTTTGGTGAATATTATCACAATCTCTTTTTTAAAATTTTTATTTTATTTTTAGATTATTGTAACTTTTACAAAATAATTTGAAAAATAAAATTTTTTCTTACAATTATGAGAGTTTATTTTTAATAGAGTAGTTATGAATTCTCATTTAATTCCAATTTTTTCATTTTCACTTGCGACTTTTTTAGTATGACTCTTTATTATCCCTTATTTTATCGAACTCTTAAAAAAATATAAAATCGGAAAACAAATCAGAGAAGAAGCAACCATAGGAAAGGCCGTAGAGTTTCTCAAACTTCATAAAACAAAAACAGGAACTCCTACTATGTGATGAGCTGTGATACTTATCATAGTTTTTTTAATGGTAATATTTAGTATCGTATTACAAAAACTCTGATTTATCAATAACTCTCTTTTCAATCAAAAAGAAACCTATCTTGCACTTTTCACCCTTACAACTGTATGAATTCTCTGAGCCATTGATGATTATCTCAACGTAAGAGGAATCGGAAGAACCAAATGACTTTCAGCAAGATTTAAAATGTTTTGGTTACTAGTATTTTCTTGAGGAGGCGCTTGGTGGTTTTATGATAAATTAGAATGGGGGGCAAGACTTCTTGATATTCCATTTACAGGATGAATGGAAATATGAATATATTTTATCCCTCTGTTTATGTTTATCATCATTGCAACAGCCAATAGTGTCAACATAACAGACGGACTTGATGGACTCGCTCCTGGACTTTTACTTTTTTCGTATGGAGTATACGCCTATATCACTTATGACCAGTGACTCTATTTACTTTCTACTTTATGTGTAAGTATTATTGGGGCTTTAGTAGCATTTTTATGGTACAATATTAAACCGGCAAAGGTGTATATGTGAGATGTGGGAAGTTTAGCACTCTGAGCCAACTTATGAATTATGGCGATGCTTACCAATACTATCAGTGTTCTTATCATTGTTTGAGCCATTTTTATATTTGAAACTCTTTCTGTGATCATCCAACTGACTTCTAAAAAACTTAGAAATGGAAAAAAGATATTTAAAATTGCTCCATTTCATCACCATCTCGAAGCTATTTGATGGAGTGAAGAAACTGTGGTTTTCAAACTGTGGCTTGTTGGAATAGTACTGAGTGCGATTTGACTGATTGTGTACAAATTATAATATTAAAAAAAGAAATTCGTTAGGAATTTCTTTTTTTAATCATCTCATTTACAATGTTTATGTACCCTATCATGATGAGAATCACAATGATATTTTTTATGAAGTAAATATTCTCAAATAAAAATAAATATTCATAAAACTATGGTTGATATAATAATCCAAATCTCTGAACTATGTGCATGTGTTTCTAAAAGTTCTATCGTTTCGTGTCAGATATAAAAATGTCCTGTTACATGAAATACCACTGGGATATACGTTGCCAAAAATCTTAATTGAAATCATTTCAGTGACTCTCTCACATATCATGCAATAAATATCAAAACCCAATAAGAAAGATGAATAATTCCCAATTCTTCAAAAAAACCAACTTCTGGAAATTCATGAAGTATCATAAATACAAATGCGATTTCGATAAGAACAAATATGAATATGTGTAAAAAAGAGGAAAGGAGTCTTTGTTTCATAAATATGATTTAAAAATAATGTGTCAATTCTATAAAGAAGTAGAAAAAGTCAAATGAAAATATTGTTTACTTGATTTTTTCATTTATTTTTTTAGTATAAAAAAAATATTTTATTACAGAAAAAAATATGTCTTTTATAATGATAAATGAAAATTTTATATGCGAAAATTGTGGAAAGGTGGTTGAAAAACACCCAGAGTGAAGTGCGAGAAATCACTGCCCTTTTTGTTTACACTCAAAACATTTGGATAAAGACTTTCCTGGAGACAGACTTTCTGATTGCCAAGCAATGATGATACCAGTTTGAATCGATCACAAAAAAAATAAATGATGGATGATAAAACATACCTGCAAAAAGTGTAAAAAAGAAATCCTCAATAAAGTCGCTCCTGATGATCATTATCTTGAATTTATCAAACAATTACAAACTCTTTAAAAAGACCTAACTTTTCAATCCATATCATTTTTTAAAGAGCCATAAACACGCTAAAAATAAAACAAAATTTGAAAAAATAAGTGCTCATAAAGAAATAAAAATATTTACCTCACTCACTCATAAAAAACTATACCTGAGTCCATTTACCATATAATAAATTGGGTTGAGATGACTGAGCGTATACCAAATTCCTGTCAAAGTTGAAATCGGATAAAATACTCATGCCAAATATACCATAGGAGTAATTACAAAGGTAGGAATCAGATTGACATCATCAAAACTTTTTGCAAAAAACGCATTCAAAAATCCTAAAAGACTAAAGAGCGTTGCTGTAAAAAATACAAATAAAAATGCTAAAAATGGATGTGCTAATGAAACTGAAGTAAAAAAATGCGCAATTATAAAAACAATAATGGAAATAAGAAATCCTCTCACCACTCCCCCACTCAAAAATCCAAAAATAATAGACGTATGGTGTAAAGGAGAGGTAATAATTTCTTCTATATTTTTTTGAAATTTTGCTCCAAAAAATGAACTCGCTACATTCATATAGCTCGAAGTAATCAAACTCATCATGATAAATCCAGGAACCAAAAAATCAATATACGCAATTCCTGAAATTTCCCCTATTTGAGATCCTATAAAACTTCAAAAAATCAGAAAATAAAGCGTAGTAGTAACTACTGGTGGAAGGATCGTTTGTTTCCATATTCTAAAAACTCTTTTCATTTCCTTCATAGCAAGAGCCTTGGCTCCTATATATTGTGTTTTCATAAACTAATTGGTTAATTGTTCAAATAATTCTTCCAATTCATTGGTGATATTTTTTACATTGGTATACTCAATATTTTTTTTGTTTAAAATAGCAAATACCTCATTGAGACTTTTTTCTTTTGGGATAAAAATAATAAGTTTATTTTCCTCAAATGAATGTTTATACTCATTGAGTTCATCTATGACGCAAAGAGATTTTTTGAGTTCTATTTCAAATTTATAGTGCTCCATTTTTGCAAAAAAATCTTTTTTTGAAGAATTGATGATGATTTCTCAAGCTTTTATCACTGCCAAAGAATTACACAGTTTTTCAACCTCTTCTAAATAATGTGTAGTAAGCAAAATAGTCATCCCATTTTTATTGAGTTCGGTTAAAAATTCATAGGTCGATTTTCTCAAATTGATATCAATTCCAGCCGTTGGTTCGTCTAAAATAAGAAGTTTAGGAGAATGCATGAGGGCTCTGGCTATCATCACTCTTCTTTTCATTCATCCGGATAATTGCCCTATTTTTACATCTTTTTTATCAGATAATCCGAGTTTTTCAAGGATTTCCAAAGCATGCGGAAGTGCCTGTTTTTTTTCAATTCCATAGTACCCAGCACTCGTAATAAGCACATCTATCACACGGGAAAAAATATCTAAATTAAATTCTTGTGGAACGACTCAGATAAGTTTTTTAGCTTCACTAAAGTTGGTATCAATATCGATTCAAAAAATCTCTACTTTTCCTTCTGTTTTTAGAACCAAATCCGTTAAAATTCAGATAATAGTTGTTTTTCCTGCCCCATTGATTCACAAAAGAGCAAAAAAATCTCCCTGCTTTACTTCAAAGTTGATATTTTTTAAAGCAAGATGATTTTTATATTTTTTTACCAAGTTGGTAGTTTTTATTGCAAACATAATTTAATATACTTTATAAAGTGTTTTTTAGAATATAT
>JANJUN010000032.1 GCA_024710565.1 Candidatus Altimarinota bacterium
AATTCAAATAAATGCTTTTCCTCATGTTCCATTGAATTTTGTAAGAAACTTTTCTGCTCACTCATTAGCTTTTATAAGTGAATCAACAAATTTTGATTTTTGAGCGATAGATTTTATACTATTTTCATCAAGTTTTCATAAAGAAAGAGCAGCATCTGTATTTAATCTTTCTATTTCTATATTAGATTTTTTTGCAATATCTTGAGCTTTTGTTTGTAGTTCAGAGATTTCTTTTGCTGTTTTTGCTTGTTTTGCTTGGGTTTCTAGAGTTTCAATTTGTGTTTTTGTATCGGCTTCAATTTTTTCAATTCTAGTTTGTATTTCTTGAAACTTTTTTATTTCTGCTTCTAATTTTATATCTTTTCAGCCTACCATATGTCATTTAAAATCTGGGTCAAATTGATTTCTGTATTCTTGTAGTGCTTTTTGAATAGTGGCGTTATCTCATCATTTCATAGCAGCTTCAAGAGTATCAAGACTTTTTAATCTATTTTTAATTTTTTCTCATTCAAGAACATGATTTGAAACTTTTGTATCGATTCATTGTAAATACTTTTCTAGGTTTGCTTTTTCTTTTCTCATTTCTAATTGAAGCAGTTCTGATGCTTTATTTCCTATCCAATTTATTTTGTCACCAGTCCATCATACTACTTTTGCTAAGTTTCATGATTCTAGAGATTTATGGAGTCCTCCAGTCATAAAGTATCATCCAGCACTCATCATATATTTATATGCTTGAATGGTAAGAGGGGTTTTAATAACATACCAAGTACTTCCTAAAATTCACATACTTCAGGAAGGTTTCATCCAACTTGGAGGGGTTTTGGTAAAAGTATACCCTAATTCAATTCCTCTTGAGAGTATATAGAGATCACTAAAACCATCTCTTTGTAAATTTTCTAATTCAGAAATAGTATTTTCTGCTTCTGGCATTTTCTTCTCATCCTCTTTAGAAGGTGATTTTTCTTGCATTTTTGTTTCATCTTCTTTAGCACTTCAAGTTATAGCACCAGCCTCTATTTTACGAGTTCTATTTAAATAGTCTTTTATAGTTTCATCTTTTTTTGTATCTCAGATTAAAGCTTTTCTTTGTTTTACAATTTCTGAAAAAATAGTTTGGTAATAATCTTTGTTTTCTTCAGTAAGAGTAATTCAATAAATTCCTAAAGTTGTTTTTATTTCTTCAAAAGTTTTTGCAGGAGTAGTTTCAAAAATACTTAAAACAGTAGTTGGAGCTTTTAAAAATGTATCATTTTTTGATAAATCTCACCAAAGTTTTTGGAGTTCTCATTTTTTTGTAGGGTCAGTTTCTTGAGAAAAATGTATTTTTCCATAATAGGAATTTTGTGTTTCTTTGGGACTATTTGTTCAAGATGGATTGGTTTGTAAAGGAGTATTTTTTTTATCTTCTTTTTCCCCTAATTTACTCAATTGCTCTGATGCAAAACTAAGTCATCCAGCTCACACTCAAAATCATAAGAGCGCTCAAATTCAAAATCATTTTTTTCCTCCAAAGAAAGCTCAGATAAGTCAAAAAATCATTGCTAATGCGATATTATCACGGGTCATATTTTTTTTCAAAAAACCAATAGGATCCTTACTAACATCTCTTGAGATTTGTTTTGCGTCGCTACTATCCCTAATTCATAAGGCAAATTTTTGTTCTTCATCTAAGTGAGAGATTTGAGTAAGTACTTCTTTTTGATTTTTAACGCTTTGCTGAGTATAGGGAGTAATCTCATCGGTAGATAAACTTTTCCCACCTCTATAATACATATCATCAAAATAAGCAAGTAAAAATTCTTTATCTGCTTGGTTGTCAGTGATAGCAAAACGAATATCTTTTTTGAATTTTTCAAAGTTATTTTTTCCTTCAGGACCATTTCAAAAAGAAATATTTTTTATATCGCCCTCTACATAAATATGGTATTTTTTTAAAAGTCTTTGCACATACTCAGGAGTAGAAAAGTTTTTATCAGCTTTTTCATTTACATAGTCATCTATGGAGGTGGTTCTATACAAAAGTCCTTTATTTATGTCAGAAATCCCTATTTTTCCAGAAGCTATGTAATGATTGATGAGTTCATTGTATCTGAGAGTTTCTTCTTGGCTTGCCAGATTTCCTTGTGGTTTTATAGGTATTTTTGGAGGAGTGAGTGTTATTTTTCCCGCATCACTTATTCATTCTATAGAAATTCAAACTTGGTTGAGTCAAGAAAAAATACCTCATAATAGGAAAGGTTTATTTTCTGGTGTGACTTTATCTAAACTATCTAAAACTCTTTTTGTTAACTCAAAACTCATTCCCTTTTGTTTAATTTCTTCTTTCAGGGCTTCGAGTTTTTTTTGAGCTTCACTTTGAATTTCTTGTCATTTTTTACTTTCTTTTGTTTCAGGAGAAATCACAACTGGTATCTTTTGAGATTGAGCTTCTCAATCATTTCTTTCAATATTGTTTGTCATATTTTTTAATTATATATTATTTTGAGAGTTTGTTTTTTTTAGGGTATTTAAAATTTAGTATAGTTTTTTTGCAAAAATTATGCAATTCACTTCATGCTTGAGGTAAGTTTTGAAGCGTATCTACTATCGGTCGCATATCAAGCTTTTGCTACTTCTATCGCAAAATTTGCCGGATCGTTGGGGTAGTTAAAGGCAGCTTTATACCTTGGGTTTTCTGTGAGAAATATGGCGTGGTCTCTGAAGGATTCCTCTACATTATCATATACTCGAAAAGGTTCTTTTTTTCTTACCATTCTTCCATTTATTTCTTCATTTGTCCAGAGGAGTACTGATTTTCATCATTTTTTTGCCTTTATCCCGAAGAAGTTGTTATAATTGGTTGCTAAACCAGAAGTTCACCAAGCAGATTCAAGTCATGCTTGTGTGAGGATAAACTCCCAAGGAATATTAAATTCTTTTCCTATTTTTCTTGCAATATCTTTATACTGTGTGATAAAAATTTCTTTATCTTTTGGTGTTTTTTCTCTTCATTTGATGGTTTTTCCAGGATTTTCAGAAGTCGTAACTTCGGCATATTCTGGAGAGTCTGTTTTAAAACCGAGAGAAAAACTCTGTAAAATAGCTGAAATAAGAGCAAAAATCCAAGATTGAATATCTCCTCCCATTTTGTCCGCACTTTGATTTCATAGGACACTTTTTACTTCTTTTTGTTCTGTTTTTGAAAGGTTTGTGTGTTCAAGATTTTGTAAAATAGCTTGTTTGTCATCATTTCACAATTTTTCATTTTGGAGTGATTTTTGGGTTTGAGAGATAATTTTCTCTTTTTGTTCTTGAAGGGTTTTTAATTTTTCCTCTAATTCTCAGATTTGATTTTGAAATTCTGGATTTTCAGAATTTTTGAGTTTTTCTAAATTGATCTGTGCTTGATGAATTTCACGTTCAATATTTTGTAATTCAAGAGAGGTTTTTCTCTCTACAGAGAGCTCTGGAGTAGACATAATCATATAATTAAATAGTATTTTAGATATCTTTTTTACAGATATATCGTCTTTATCGTATCATATTTTCAAAATTATTGCAAAAATTTCGTTTTTTCATAAAATCAAGAGCAATTATTTATTATTTACCTACATATGTTCTATCGTTTGTTTAAATATTCTATTAAAAATATTTTAAGAAATAAATTTTTATCTTTTTCATCGGTGATTGTTCTTGGACTTTTGATGTTTTTTGTCAATCTTTTGATGATTATGCATAACTTAAGTAATAATTTAATTCAGGCAATTAACTCTAAATTAACCCTATCCCTCTATTTAAAAGATGAGTATACCAAGGAACATATTACGGTAAAAAATTTGATGGATGATATTCAAATTGCCCTTCCTGAAGTAAAAATCGAATTTAAAACCAAAGACCAAGTTTTGGAGGAAATGAGAAAACAAGATGAGGAACTGGTAAGTATTATTAAATCACAAAATCCGCTTCCAGCAACGATAAATCTTTCCAATATTAAAATGGAAGAATACGAAAAACTTAATATTATTATTGAATGAAAATATGGAATTTTGACTGATTTTAAAACCAATTCTACCTATGATTATAGAACACAATATGAAAGAATTTTAAAAATTATTGCGATTTTAAAAACTTTGAAATTAGCACTGTATATCATTATTTGAGTATTTTTACTTTCCATATTTGTGATTACGTATTCTATTATAGGGAATTTTATTTATCATTATAGGGACGAGATATATATAACGAGACTCGTATGAGGAGGAAATAGTTTTATTTATGGACCATTCGTGTTTCAATGAATTATTTATTCTGTGATTGGATTTTTTCTCAGTACGAATATTTTTTTAGTTTTTGTAAATAATGCGAGTGTATTTTTCGATAAATCCTCAGTAAAACAATACGTAGTAAATAGTGATTTGAATTATATTTTATTAACACAATTATTTATTTTTATTGCCATAGGAGCAGTGAGTTCCTTTTTATCTGCGAGAAGATACATGAAAAATTAATAGTAACTTTTTTGGAAATGTGGTTTTTTAAAAATTATGGAATTTTAGGACAAAATGCAAGAAATCTCAAATATATTTGAGAGTTTAATGATGATTTAGCAAAAAAACTTGCGGATTCAAAACTCAAAACAAAGGAATTTTTATCAAATAAGTGAGTTAAAGTTTCAGAAAGTATAGCAGTGATAAAAAATCATGAAGAGTTAGAAAATTTTGATTTAAGTTCACTCCCTTTACCTTTTGTAGTAAAACCAAATGCAGGGTATGGATGAAAATGAATTATTGTTTTTGAAAAAAAAGATGCAGAAGGAAATTTTGTTTCCAATGATCAACAAGTATATTCTAAAGAACAATTAGTTACGCATATCAGAGATATTTTAGATGGATTTTATTCTTTATCTGGAAATAGAGATAAGGTGATTTTTGAGAGGAAATTGATTTTAGACCATTCTATTGAGTTGCTGGGAAAATATTGACTTCCAGATATTAGGGTTATTGTCTTTAATAGTATTCCTGTTATAGCGATGCTGAGAGTTCCAACCGCAAATTCAAAAGGAAAGGCGAATTTGCATGGAGGAGCTTGTGGTCTTGGAATAGATATTGGAAGTGGAAAAATTACCTACATCACACAGTTTAAAAAAATGATAAAATCTATTCCTGGGATAGGGGATGTAAGAGGTATAGAAATACCACATTGGGAAGATGTTTTAAGACTCGCTGTAAAAGTTCAACAGGTGACTTGAGTTGGATATGTTGGATGTGATATCGTATTAGATGATACTTTTTGACCACTTTTACTTGAGATGAATGTTCGTCCCGGTTTAGAAGTACAAGTTGCCAATAAAGTGCCATTACTTGAGAGACTGAAAAAAGTAGAAAATATAAAAGTAACTTCAGTAGAAAAGTGAGTTCGTTTGGCTCGTGACTTATTTGGGTGAGATATCGAAGAAAAAATTAAAAATATTTCTGGAAAAAAAGTGGTGGGAAATAAGGAGTATATTGAAGTATTGTATAACGAAAAAATATTTCAATCGGTATCTGAAATAAAAACAAATAAACCAAATAGTTATATTCATGCTGATTATTTAATAAATACATTAAAATATCCTGAGGAGAAGATAAAATGAAATATTGTAAAACTAAAGTGTACTATTTTATGAGAAACAAGAACGGTAAGATTTCACGTAAAACCACTTGAAGTTTCGAATATGATTTTGTGAAAAGATGCACTGTATGGTTTTTTAGTAGATCCTTTTAAATACAAAGAGCACGATCTCCCATTTAATGCAAAAAATCCACTTTTGAGAGAAAAAAATATTGTGATTTTAAAATGATATGAAGAGCAGCTTATTAAATTGGATAAAGAGATGATGGATATTGATAAAAAACTCAATATTTTAAAAATAATTACTCCCAAAAATATATCATCGGAAAGATTAAAATTTATTGAATCAAAAGGAGGATATATTCCACAACTTGAATACAATGAACTTCATTTTGATCCCAAAGAACTTTTGCAAAAAATACAGAAAATCGAAGTCCCAGATATTCCACTTTCTCTTATTTTTAAAAGAAAAAAAGAAGAAATTATCAATAAGCTTTTTTTTATCCAAGCATTTCAAGAGCAAAATATTGAAAATCTTAATTATTATGAACATCTTTTATATGGAGATATCAATAATGAAAATCTGGATTACGCAAAAAGTCTTATTGCCAATAAAGAACCTCTAGAAAAAGAAAAAGAATTTCTGACGATAGAAGAGATAAAAAAATATATTACCAAGTTTAATTATATTTATAATATCAATATTCATTTAGTTGAAAAAGAAATTGGATCAAGATTTTCAGTAAAATGAGATAGTTTGCTTATAAAAAATGGGAGCTTGGTTGGAAAAAAAGAAATCAGATCAATAGTGGCACACGAAATAGAAACACACTATTTAAGAAAAATAAATGGATTAAAATCAAAATATTCTATTTTCTCAGTTGGGACATCTGATTATCTGGTTACGGAAGAATGACTTGCTATTTATAATCAAAGTAAATTTGTTACCAAAAATGATGCAAAATATTATGGAGCAGCAGAAAGATATTGTTTAATAGATTTTTGACTCAATCATTCATACAGAGAGTTTGTAGATGAGTTACTCAAGACATATAGTCATGATTATCACGCTGTTTTTAGTTATTTAGTGAGACTCAAAAGATGAGTAAGGGACACATCAAAGAATTATATTTTTTTAAAAGATATTATTTACATCAATGGTTTTATACAAGTAAAACACTTTATCGAAAATGGAGGAAATATCAATGAGCTTTATTTTTGAAAAATTAGTTTACAAGATTTAAATGAAATAAAAAAATCAGAATTTATTCCATTTAAGGTGGACGAATTTAAAATTCCGCTTTTTACGTAATTTGCAAATAAAAAGGTAATATGGTATAATAAAAACATATTACCTTTTTTAAACATTATGGAAATAAAAAATTCTCCCTCTGTTGATTTTGATACATTACTTGAAGAAATGAATAAAGATATATTCAATCAAGAACTGGCTGATATAGTAGAAGTAACCTACGCTTATGCAGATTTGTGAAACTGAGTGTTTCTGAATAAAACACTTTTTTGAACTTTTTTATGAAAAACTTATGGGGGGAAAGATAAACAAGAAGAAAAGAGATTTTGGGAAGAACTTTCTATAAATATTGCAGAAATATTTACTCAAACAAAATCAAAACTTTTACATAAAAAAAGTCTTGTTATAAACTATAAAGAATTATTACAACCACTTTTAAAAGAAAATAATCCAAGAATTCAAATACTTCTTTGAAGCCTTGATTACGTATCAAACATATTAGATTTAACTCTTGCATGACTTCCTTTTGAAGCACAAAAAGCCTGAATCCCATATCATTTTTCTGGGGAAGAAATTGAAAAAAGAGTGAATCATTTAGAAGAAATAGAAACAAAACTTTTTGGATGAAATGTATCTGAAAATGAATATGAAGTTCAATGAAGTTATAATAATCTGAGTGATTTATTTCAAACAAAAAAAGAAAAACTTACTTCAGAGGAGTACAAAAGATTTTCAGCGTATTTACAAACATTAAAACAAATTTTTCCCTATATTATAGATACAAAAGAAAGTTTAGAAAAAGTGGCTCAAAAAAACGAAAAATCAGAAATTTTAAACCAAGAAATTTCCAGAGAAAATTATGTAAAAATTTTAAAATGAGCTCTGGAAATATATGGTATAGAAAAACCAGTTATCATTGAGGAAAGAAGTAGTATTTATGATGGAGAAGATTATTTAGGAATTCCAGAGAGTGAAGCTTATAAAACTCTAAAAATACAAAGAATTTTAGAACTGATTCAACATGAAATAGAAACTCACTATATTATAGAAAAAAATAATTTTCAAACTTTGGGAAAATTTAGATGAGCAAAAAATCTTCAGAGAGAAGAGTGACTCGCTATGACGGCAGAAGCATTTTTACAATGAAAAAACTTAGAAGATGTTGATGTATCATGAGCTCTTCCTGATTTACTTATGTGAGAGATATTATGATGAGAAGAGTATAAGGACTTTCATATATTATTATCAAAACTAAAAGGTGCAAAAAACGCTTCTGCATTATTTTTAAGAAGAAAAAGAAATTATCCACTCTATTATAAATGAGTACAACATAAAGATACATCTTATAATAGAGGTCAGCATAAAATAGTGGATTTTATAAAATGATGATGAAGTGTAAAAGATCTCTATCTTTGAAAAGTATCTTTTGAAGATTTGGAAAAAACAAAAGAGATAATGCAAAAGGAAAATATAAAACTTACGTATCCGCTTCTCATTTGAGAATTATTGCAATATGTGGTGTTGTGAAATAAATTACATGAAAATGAATTTTGGATTTTTATTGAAAAAAAATATCCATTTTTAAATATGAGAGAGGAAATAGCAAATAATTCTATTGAGAAACTGAGTTTTTGAGTCAAAAGAAAAGTGATTCAGATATTACAATTAATAAAGTAATATTGTATAATTTTTTTATGCAATTAGAAAGGAGTGTGACTCCTTTTTTCTTTTATACTAACCATTAGAATCTATTTTTTAACTTTTTTGTAAAAAAAATTTGCATTATTTTAAATATTTCATATAATTCCTCTCGCTTCACAAAAAAGCACGCAAGAAAATGGGGATGTAGCTCAGTTGGTTAGAGCGCCGCACTGTCACTGCGGAGGTCGCGAGTTCGAGTCTCGTCATCCTCGCCAATACATTTTTGGGGCATTAGCTCAGTTGGCTAGAGCGCCTGCTTTGCACGCAGGAGGTCAACGGTTCGACTCCGTTATGCTCCACCAAAAATTATTTTAGATATGTATGTATCGATTAAGATGAAACATCTTAATAATTTTTTATTTTATTATAAGACAGATTATGACAGGTTTCTGAAAAAGACCAAGAAGACTTAATTATGCGGTAAATAATAAAAGACCAAAAAGTACTTCTAAGGTTGCCAATGCTGTTAAACATTATGAGACTTTGAAAAAAAGAGTTGAATTTGAGTGAGAAACAAAATGGTTACAAAACGCATTTTTGATAGTTTGAAAAAAACTGAAAAAATATTGAATTAAAACTAATTAATTATATAATATGGCTAGACTAACTTGACATGCTCATAGGAAAATAAGAAGAGCAATTAAATTGATTACCAAAAAAATGAGAAAAAACAAAGCTTAGTTACATAAGGGAGGTTTTTAAATATATTTTATTTTTTTATTTATAATATTATGGCTTTTGATAGATCTAAACCACATATGAATATAGGTACTATTGGTCACGTTGATCATGGTAAAACTACTACTACTGCTGCTATTGCTACTGTATTAAATAAAAAATATGGTACTGGTGAAGCAAGAGATTATGCTTCTATTGATAACGCTCCAGAAGAAAGAGCAAGATGAATTACTATTAATACATCTCATATCGAATATGAAACTGCTGGAAGACACTACGCTCACGTAGACTGTCCTTGACATGCGGATTACGTTAAAAACATGATTACTGGTGCTGCTCAAATGGATGCTGCTATCTTAATCGTTGCTGCTACTGACGGACCAATGGCTCAAACTAGAGAACATATCCTATTATCTAGACAAGTATGAGTTCCTTACATCGTTGTATTTATGAATAAATGTGACATGGTGGATGATGCTGAAATGTTAGATTTAGTTGAAATGGAAATCAGAGATCTATTATCTAAATATGAATTTCCTGGTGATGATACTCCAGTAATTAGAGGTTCAGGTTTAGTTGCATTAGAAAATCCAACTGATTTTGATAAAGCTTACGGAGCAAAAACTATTTTAGAACTATTTGAAGCTGTTGAATCATTCGTTCCAGTTCCAGAAAGAGATTTAGATAAAACATTCTTAATGCCAGTGGAAGACGTATTCTCAATTAAAGGAAGAGGTACTGTAGTTACTGGTAAAATTGAACAAGGTATTGTTAAAGTTTGAGATGAAATCGAAATCGTTTGATTAAAAGATACTGTTAAAACTACTTGTACATGAGTAGAAATGTTCCACAAATCACTTGATCAAGGTCAAGCTGGAGATAACGCTGGGTTATTACTTAGAGGTATCGAAAGAGATGATGTTGAAAGAGGACAAGTTCTTGCTAAACCAGGATCAATTAAACCACATACTAAATTCGAATCAGAAGTATACGTACTTACAAAAGATGAATGAGGAAGACATACTCCTTTCTTTAAAGGGTATAAACCACAATTTTACTTCAGAACTACTGACGTAACTGGTGATATTGAATTACCAGCAGGTGTAGAAATGGTTATGCCATGAGATAACACTAAAATGACCGTTACTTTACAAGCTCCAATTGCGATGACTGAATGATTAAGATTTGCAATCAGAGAATGAGGAAGAACAGTTGGTTCAGGAGTAGTTGCTAAAGTTTTAGCATAATATTGACTGATAATAAGAAGAAGATTTTCTCTTCTTCTTACCATTTAGTTTATATTAATTGTTATTTAAAATAGATATGGCAAAGAAAGCAACTCAAAAAATGAGAATAACTATTAAAGCTTTTGATCACAGATTACTGGATGAAGCTGTTAAAAAAATAGTTCTAGTAGCAAAAGATTCTTGAGCGATCGTAGTAGGACCAATTCCACTTCCAACGAAAGTAGAAAAAATTACAGTAAATAGATCTACGTTTGTTAACAAAGACGCAAGAGAACAATTTGAAATCAGAAGACATAAAAGACTGATTGATATTACTGAACCAACTGCAAAAACATTAGAATTATTAAAAGAAATAAATATTCCAAATGGAGTTTGAGTTGAAATTAAATCTTTATAAACAAAAAGATACCTTATTAACTGTTAATTTAAATATATATGTCTAGAGTTTGTGAAATAACTTGAAAAAGAACTTGAGTTGGAAATACAAGAAGCCACTCAATGAGAGCAAGCAGAAGAAAATATTATCCAAATCTTTTTTATAGAAATATTAAAGATCCTGAAACTGGATTAGTATACAGAATAAAAGTTTCTGCTGCTGGATTAAGAACTTTAAAGAAAAAATGAATTATTTAATATAAAGATGTGGAAACACATCTTATATGCCCAGGTGGTGGAATCGGTAGACACGCAGGACTTAAAATCCTGTTCCAAATCTGGAGTGCGGGTTCGATTCCCGCCCTGGGCACCATAACCAAAAAGGTTATAAAGCATACAAAGAAATTGTTGAATAACTTATACCATAAAACAGATACATCCGATATTCCGATGTACTCGAAAGGAAAGAAGAAATTCTTTGGGTATAAATCTAACGATTTTCATGAATCGTTTTTATTTTTTTAAAATCTTCACGATGTTAAAAATTAGACTAGCAAGAGCTGGAAAAAGAAACTCACCTTTCTTTAGAGTAGTTCTTACTGAGCATACAGCTCCTACAAAAAGTGGATTTCAAGAAATTTTAGGTTTCTTTAATCCAATTTCTAAAGAATTTAAAATAAATAATTTAGAAGCAGTAAAAAAATACATTTCTCATGGGGCTCAATTATCTCCAAGAGTGGAAAAATTAATGAAAACAAATAACATTGCGTTATAATATACCCCCCTTAGACACAAGGGGTTTTATTTTTTAATAATCTTTTTATGAAAGAAGTAGAATTTTTACAATTTGTAGTTGAAAATTTAGTACAAAATAAACAAGATATTCTTATCGAAAGAACAGAAGATGAACTATGAATACTGCTTACTTTAAAAGTAAACAAAGATGATATGGGAGTAGTTATTGGAAAAAATGGAAATATTGTTACTGCGATTAGATCACTTTTAAAAATTCTTTGAAGTAAAACAAATCAAAGAATTAACTTGAAAGTTTTAGATTAGTATTGCAAAAAACAAATAAATCATTATAAACTACGTATTATTATTTAATTATTTTTGTATGTTTGTTGAAATTGCATCAGCTTCTTCTCAAAATGCGACTCTTTTTACTTCAAGAATGGATTTTGGAGATTTTATACTTCTGGCAATATCGCTTATTGTTTTGTTTGCAGGGATATTTTCTATTATGTATATTTTATGGGGAGGAGTACTTCTCATTCTATCTTGAGGAAAAGATGATAAAATAAAACCAGCTATCAATTCTATCAGATATGCTTTAATAGGACTTTGAGTTATTGTTCTATCAATATTTGTATTTCCAAAATTAGCAGGACTTTTATGATTGGATGTTTCAAAATATTCATCACCAGATAAAATATTTAGTGAAATAAAAAATTTATGAGATAAAATATTTTGAGATAGTAGTTCTACTTCAAATATCAATTTTGATTCTAACCCAGAAACCAAATCTCTTCCAACTGATTTTTCTGATTTATAAAAAAACTCTTCCAAATTTGGAAGAGTTTTTTTATCGTATATCTTTTTTGAATAAAAAATACATCCATTTTTCAAAAATATCCATAGAATCTTGTATCTTCTTTTCAACAGGAACCGTTGGAAGGGCTGAAATACTTTCATCTTTTGAAAATTTATTATATTTATCTTCATTAGTTATAAAAATAACTATTTCTCCTTTATTTTTCATTGCTTGTTCTTCTTTTAAAACCTTATTTTTATAGGCTTTTGTGCTGATATATTCTAACTCTTCTTTATATTCATCGATATTTTTCTCCATGTTACTATTGGTATTTTCAATGACCGTTATATGGGTATTTATCTTGTATTCTTTGTACTTATAATTAACTATTAAAAATAGCAAATAGAGAATGATAACAATCAAGATTAAAAACATATATTGTTCTTTTTTCATATTTTTTGGAATTTTTACATTTTATGATATAATCAATTATATATTTTTATTTGATTATTCAATACAAAATGAAATTTTTTAAAAATAAAATATTTTTAACCATTCTTACTGGAATCTTTTTGCTTTTTTCACTTCAATTTTATTTTATTTCAAATTCATTTAAAAGAGATACCAATTCCTATGTTATGCTTGTAGATGGGTCTGCAACTCTTGCTACGTCATGAGAAAAAAAGATATTGCAACTCAATAAAAAAGAAAAAATTATTGATGGAGATGTTATCAATACTTTGAGTAAATCACTTGCTGTTATTGAGTGGTGAGATAAATCTATCACGAGACTTTGAGAAAATACAAGAGTGGTAATAAAAGAAAATTTTGTGAGTGAAGATCTTAGTAAAATGAATATTTCTTTTGAATTATTAAAATGAAAAACTTGGTCAAATGTGATTTCTATTTTTTCATGAGACTCATATTTTAAACAGGAAGTAAAATGAGTTTCTGCTGCGGTAAGAGGAACTGTTTTTGAAGCAAATTATGATAATGAATATATGCTCGTTCATAAACACGCACTCAAACTTACCAATAGCGCTTGAGAAACAAAAGAAATTGTTCCTGGGCAAGCTTTTTCTTTAAAAACCTTCTCAATAGAAGATATAAAAGAAATCCTAGATGACACATTTCAAAAAATAAACAAACAATTGGATGATGAATATATGAAACAACTCAGAGAAAATTTTCTTATATCATTACAGGAAACAAATCCGCTTAATATCATCGAAAAACTCAGTACTGAAAATAAAGCACTCCGTATTTTACTTGATGAAAATCCAAAACAAAACTTCGATACATTTTTATGAAGTTTGGATGATGAAAATAAAAAGAAAGTTCTTTGATATCTAAATACTCTATGACAAAGCGTGAACTTTGAAAATGGGGAAAATAGCACTCTTTATAATTTAAAACTAAATACAAGGGAAAACTTAGTGGAAAACTCTACTGACGAGCAGTATAAAGAAACATTAGTGAGATATACTATGTATGATTTAGCAGATCTCCTACATTTTGAAAATTTTGATACAGATATGCTTCAAGATACTTTAGGATTTTTAAATACCAATAAAGAATATGTAAATAATGAATCAAGTTATACCAAAGCTATTTCAGATATTCTTCTTTTAAATGGTGAAAATATCAACTTAGAGAGCCTCAAACAAAAAATCTCTGATATTGATACTCTTTGACAGGATATTATCAATTCTTCTCTTGATAAGGCTTTAGATTTTCTAAATAAATAAAAATGAAAAATATTAAAAATATCTTCATCACGTTTATATCAATATGTGTCATATATATTGTCGTGTATTGATTTCTAAAAATAGCTTTTATCAATATCAATTTTGAGTTTTTTCACTATTTTAAATCGATCTTAACCGAAAGAGTAAATTCAAATATAATTGTGGTTGAAATAGATGATCTTACCTATAATAAACTCTGATTTCCAATTGATAGAGGCGATTATATTCCTTTTTTAGATAATATAAAAGATGCCCAACCAGCAGTGATAGGATTTGATATCTTATTTTTAGATAAAGGAAAAGATCCTCAAAAAGATATACTTTTAGCAGAAAAATTTAAAGAACTTGGGAATGTCTTAGTTTGATTTGATATAAAAAACAATAATGATGCAGTAATGCCATACGATATGTTTTATAAATCAGTAAAAAATACAGGATATTTTAAACCAACCATCAATGCTGATACCAATAAAGTATATTCACTAAAACCAATTCATAAATTATTTTATAATGGAGAAGAGAAACTCTTTGAATCGTTCTCATTTTCAATTTTAAGAGAGTACTATAATTATATTTATAATAAAAAAGATAATAATATTGTTGGAGATACCAATGCAAGTATTTATAAGTTTTTTGGTAAAAATATTCCAATAAAAGGAGGAGAATTTTATATCAGCTATAAAGACCCAAAAGATTTCCAGAAAGAATCATTTTATAATATATATTCTTGAAAGTTTGATAAAACGAAATTGAAAGATAAAATCGTACTCGTTTGATATACAGCAGAATGAGTAAAAGATGATTTTTTACTTCCAGGAATATGAAAGTGATGAACTACCAAAGGAGTATATCTACATGCAAATTCGATAAATAATGTACTCAATGATAATTATATTATATATTTTGATGAAAAAATAGAAAAACTCATATCCCTTTTGTTTATATTTTTTATTATTATTTTAAATATTTTTTATTTAAAAAATCATACTTTAAAATGGATTACCCTTGGGTCGTTGGCCTTATTTTTTCTGGTAACGGCCTTATATGTATTCATTTTAATATTTGGTTACAAAATGAGTGGAGTATTCTTATTGCCAAATTATCCATTTAACTTCTTTACTCTTGTATTTTTAGCGTTCTTTATTTCTTCTATTCTTAAGTATAAAAACGAGGATAAAAATAAAAAATTATTATCTCAAGCCCTTTCAGAATACGTTTCTTCTGATATTGTAAAAGAGATATTAAATTCAACTTGAGAAGTAAAATTATCTTGAGAAAATAAACGCATTACCATGTTTTTTTCTGATATTGCATGATTTACTACTATTTCAGAAAAACTTTCTCCCGAAGAACTCGTTTCATTTTTGAGAGTGTATCTTTGAGAAATGTCTCATATTATTATGGATAATAAATGATTTATCAATAAATATGAATGAGATGCGATAATGGCATTATGGTGAATATTTTGACAAACTGAAAAATTTTGAGTTATCGATGCTTGTAGATCAGCGCTTCTTCAGCAAACAAAATTAAAATCATTAAATGCCATATGGAAAGAGCAAAAAAAGGATGAATTATCAGTGAGGATGGGGCTTCATACAGGACCTGCAATTATTGGAAATATTTGAGCAGAGTGAAGAAAAATGGAATTTACCGCACTTTGAGATAGTGTAAATCTCGCATCAAGACTTGAATGAGTGAATAAATTTTATGGAACGAATATTTGTGTTTCTGAGGATATTTATGATGATGCAAAAGATTTATTTACTTTCAGGTATTTGGATAAAATAAAAGTGAAGGGAAAAAATATTGGAATAAATATTTACGAACTCGTTTCTTACTCTTGAGAAGCCTGAATTTTTAGGGAAAATATTATTAAAGATTTTGAAATAGCCATAGGGTTTTATATGAAAAAAAATTTTTCTCAAGCCAAAGAAGTTTTTGACAAACTTTCTAAACTTTGAGATAGTCCATCAAAAGTATATCTAAAAAGATGTGAGATTTTTTTAAAAAATCCTCCAGCATCAGATTGGGATGGGATTTGGACTATGGATGAAAAATAAAAAGAATGTTTGGATTTTCCAAACATCTTTTTATTTACTTTGAGCTAAATTCATAACTTTTACGAGTTCTTGCATTTTATCTTCCACTTCTTTTTCGTTTTTTGCTATCATAGCTCTTTTAACACAACCATTTAAGTGTCACTCTAAAAGATTTAGATTTGCTGATTTTAAAAGTCAGATAACGGCTAAATTTTGCTGAATGATATCAATACAATATTTTTCTTCTTCAAGCATAGTAAGTATCTTATCTAAAGACGTTCTTGCTTTTTTCAGGCCAATAATTACTTTTTGGTGTTTCATAAAATTACATTAAAAAATATTTTGCCTATTATAACAATTATTCAAAATTTTTAAAATATTTTTTCGGTAAAAAGTGCATCATATCATAAGCTGAGTAATTTTTTTTAAGTTTTTTGTAATAAATAACTTTATTCCCAAAGAAATTATCTAATTTATCTCATAATGCTTCAACCAATTTTAAATTTTCCATCATATTAGCATCCGTATATCAAACATACATTTTTTGGTATTCTCCGTCAAAAATATCATTTATATTTATTTGATTTTGATAAAATTTAGGAATATTACTCTCATCAAAAATGTAAAATGTTCTAATAGCGAGTTTATCAGGGGGGGCATAATATTTTAAACTTTCACTATCTCCAATTAAACCTTCATAATGAGCAACATTTAAAATATGAACATCATCAATAGCTGTATCAGTTTTAGCTAAAATTCAAACTATTTTTACTTTTGGTATTCCAAAGAAGTTTGTCAGTTCACTTCCTACTCAGTCAATGAGTCATTCGTCAATCATCATTTTTGCTTCCATATATCAAATGATCATTTCTCACTCTTTGAGCGAATGTATTCATGACTTGAGTTTAATATTTTCAGGTAATTTTTCAGCGAATAAAAATATTTTTGGAGCTGGAGTCTCTGTAATATTTATCTTATTTTTTGAAGTAGTGACAAGTTCAGTAATAGAGGTTAAAACAGAATTATTATTTATAGTGTATGCTTTTTCAAATTTATCAGTTGTATTGAAAGAGGCAAAACTGATAAAAATCGAAGTAAAGGCAATAAGTAAAAGTGTTAAAGAAATAGTAGAAAAATATTTCATTCTTACTTTCAATAAAAGAGAATTAGCAACTACAGAAACACTTGAAAGTGCCATAGCTAGTCCAGCCAGTTCTGGTTTTAAAAAGTATCAAAGACCTAAGAAAACTCAAGCTGCAACAGGAATACCAAGAGAGTTATAAAAAAGTGAGAAAAATAAATTTTGTTTTATTTTTGCAACCGTTTTTTTGCTGATATCAATGGCAGTTAAAATATGTTCTAAATCATTTTTTATCAAAACTATTTCAGCACTTTCTAAAGCAACATCATTTCCGTTTCCCATACTGATTCAAAGATTTGAGGTTTCCATAGCGATAGAATCATTGATTCCATCTCAAACCATTGCTACTTTGAGTCATCTTTTTTGAATTTCTTTTATAATATTTGCTTTATCTTGTGGTAAAACTTCGGCAAAAACATTTTGAGTATGAATTCATACTTGGCTTGCTATAAAATTCGCTGAATTTTTATTGTCTCCAGTAATCATAAATACTCCAATTCACATATTTTTTAAAGCTTTTATAGCTTTTGCTGAAGTTTCTTTTACGCTGTCACTCACTCAAATAAGAGCTAAAATTCTCTCATTATTTCATAAAAATAAAACTGTTTTTCATTCAAATAAGAGTTCATCATACGATTTTTTTACTTCTTGAGATAAGTCTATTTTATTTTCTTTTACTAAAGCAAGATTTCAAACAAAATATTTTACACTATCAATTTCTCAAACAATTCATTTTCAGTTTATGACTTCAAAATTTTGTGATGATTTTAAAGATACTCATTTTTCTTTGGCTGCATGTACTATAGCTTTTGAAATAGGATGATTTGAATTATTTTCTAACCCGTACAATATTTCAAAAATATTATTTTCACTTAAATCTCAAAATATTTTTATATCTTGCAAAGTAGGATTTCCAGTTGTTATCGTTCATGTTTTATCTAAAGCAATTGCATTTATTTGGTTAGCTTTTTCTAAAGCTCATCATCATTTTACAAGTATTCCAGATTTGGCAGCAAGTCCAGTTCATACAATAACTGCCGTTGGAGTAGCTAGCCCTAGAGCGCAAGGACAAGCAATAACCACCACACTACAAGCAAGAAGTAGAGCATTTTCAAAAGTTCCACCTAAAATAAAATACCAAACTATAAAAGTAAGTATTGAGATAAGAATTACCGTTGGAACAAATATTTTTGATATACTATCGGCTAAATTTTCTATTTGAGTTTTTGATAAACTCGCTTCTTCGAGCAAAGTAATTATTTGAGAAAGTAGTGTTCCGTTTCCAACTTTTATGGCTTTCATTTCAAAAGACGTAAATTTATTTATCGTTCATGCAAATACAGAGTCTTTTGTATTTTTATCAACGATCATACTTTCTCCAGTCAGCATGGATTCATCAATAGAAGCATTTCCGTGAATTATTTCTCCATCAACTGGTATTTTGTCTCCAGGTTTTACGAGAATTATATCTCCAATATTTATTTTTTCGATTTCTATTTCGCTAAACTCTCCATTTATTTTTATCAAAGCAGTTTTTGGTGTTAATGACATCAATTTTGAAATCGCTTCTGAGGTTTTAGATTTGGCTCTGGTTTCTAAAAATTTTCAAAAACATACAAATGTGATGAGAAGTGCGGAAACTTCAAAATAAATTCATTCTATCTTCATACCATTGAGTCCTAAAATACTTCCAGTTTCTAGGAAAAAATTTATGTAAGAATAAAGACTATAAACAAAAGCAGTTGTTGTACCAATAGCTATAAGAGTGTACATATTGGCTGTTTTTTGACTTAAAGCCGCGTATGTTCATTTATAAAAAGCTAACCCTAAACTCAATTGAATAATAGTCGCAATGATAAGTGAAACGAGTGCCATATACGGCATAATTTGTACATTGTATGGAAGTTTTGGAAAAAAATCATACATCATAAATGCTATTAGTGGCAATGATAACACAAAACCAAAAAGAGATTTGTGGAGCCATATTGAGTTCTCATCAACTGGTTTTTCTTCTTCACTCGATGCTTTATATCAAGTTTTTTCCACTAAAGAAATGATTTCATTCTCAGAAATCTTGGTTTCATCAAATTCAATGAGGGCTTTATTATTTCAAAAGTTTACATTTGCTTTTGAAATATACTCGTTTTTATTTAAAGTGCTTTCAATGAGTTTTGAACAGCTTGAACAATGCATTCAAGAAATGTTTAATTTTGTTTTCATAGAATATAATTAGATTTTAATACCTGGGGCGTAGGTATTAAAATAATATGAATATTTTTATGAATGTCAAAAAGAAAAGACAAAAAATATATTTTTGTCTTTTCTTTTAATAGCGTGAATTAGTTTTTTTCACAAATTTTACAAAGTTTAAATCAGTCGGTGGCATTTCAACAAGTAACTGATCCTGGTGAGCCAAGAGCTGCAATAGAGTTTTTAGTAGAGACGCTCCATCCAGCGGGACATGAGGACATTAAGATTTCTGTTCAGCTAGGGATGGTGTAGATATCATTATTAGCACTACAAACTTTACAAGCAGTAAATCAGTCAGTGGCATTTCAACAAGTAGCAGATCAAGGTCATGTTCAGGTAGAGTTTTTAGTTGAAATACTCCATCCAGAAGGACAAGAGGGCATTAAGATTTCTGTTCAACTCGGAATAGTATAAGTATCATTGCTCGCACTACAAATTTTACAAGCAGTAAATCAGTCAGTAGCATTTCAACAAGTAGCAGATCAAGATCATGTTCAGGTAGAGTTTTTAGAGGAAACATTCCATCCAGAAGGACAAGAGGGCATTAAGATTTCAATATATCCTCCATAACGTATTTTTAATCAAGATAATACCGATCATGTCCCAATGATATTATCACTAGCAGTATCACTTAAAATAGCTTTTAATTCTCAAATATTTTCACCATTTGAGAGAGTTCAGGTGAAGCTTGTAATATCAATTCCAGTAAAACTCACTTCATTATATAATTCACTCAGAGGTCTATTTATATCACTTCATGTATTTATAAGTAATATTCCAAGTTCTTTTCAGAAAGTTTTTAATATCCTTTTTGAGTAATCTCTATTCGATGCGTATGTTTTCCCAATAAGGCTATTCTCAAAGGTAAGACTGGAAGTATTTTCTAAAAATCATACTCATTGATACATATTTTGATTGAGGTTGGTAGAATATGTATAATTTCAACTATCTAAAGGATCAATAGGTGTTTTATTAAAATTTATTAATCTTGAGTTATCGTCTCAAAAAATTCATTGATAACCTATTATTGTACCATTTGATAAAAGAGTTATATATTTTTCTGGAAGTGGTAAGGTTCCAGTTTTTAGTTGATATAGGCTGAGTCACTTTTCTATGTTATTTATATTAGAAAGCCTATTTCCATTTCTTGCATCTTTAGTATAATTTTGAAAAGAAATAAATGCGATAGTTGCTAAAATTGCTAGAATAGTGATTACAATTATAAGCTCTACGAGTGTAAACCCTTTGACATAACTTTTAAATTTATTCATATAAAAAAAATTAAAATTAAAATTTCAACATATATTATATGCTTTAAAAATATTTTATCAATTTTTTTTATAAGTTGTCTAAAATTTTGTAAAAAAATAAAAATGATTGACTTTTTTACTAAAAAATAAATACTCATTAAAAAATAAATATAACAATAATTTTATGCAAAACTACATAATATACTTTTCCATTATTATTTTCCTTTTCGTAGCTATCTACTTTGCTTTTATTTGGTCAAAAAAAAGCAAAAAATTAGATGATAAAAAAATAAAAGATTTTCAAAAAAAATTAAATAGTATTAAAAAAAGTACTTCCTCAAAAGAAAAAATAATTGATGCTGATAAACTCTATCATAAAATACTTACCGAAGCATGATATAGCGGAGATTTTTGAAGTATATTGAAACAAAAACCTATTCTTATTTGAGATTTAGATACGATTTGGGAATTGCATAAAATCAGAAATAAACTCGTTCATGATTTTGATAATCATGATGAAAGACTCTTGCTTACAAAATCAAATGAGTTTATAAAAGAAGTAGAAAAGTTATTACATAAATTAAAATAAAAAAAACGAGAAACCTCGTTTTTTTATTGTATGATAATTTCTCATTGTTTCATCCCCATTGTACTACAAACGATATTATATTTTCCAGGTTTCGCATTGATAATAGGAATTCCTATCGTTTTTCCAGCAAGAACTTGGTGAATAGTTTTATCAATTCCTGGAATGGTGAGAGTACTCATACATCCACTTCCATCTTTTGTAGGAATGATATTGAGTTTGTAGTTTTTTCCAGCATCCAGGAGAATTTCTTTTTCAGCTAAACTCCATCCGTTGTGAAGGACTGTTTTTTGTTCAAAAGAAATATTTTCCATGTCGATTTTTTGTGTATCAGATGGTGTATTGAGAGCAACTAGATTATTAAATCCAGTGAGCATAAATATTCAAAAATATACTACGATTACTCAAATCACTTTATTAGCATAATGAAAATCTTTGTTTTTAAAATAACTCGAACCAAATCAGAGTAAAAATAAAACTGGCATTGTTCCGAGAGCAAATGCTCACATGATAAGTGCTCAAGAGAGAAAGCTTCCACTACTTGCAGCATATACTTGCATACTTTGAGTAAATCAACACGGAAGAAAGAAAGTGAGAGCTCAAATGATAGGAGCGAGAGCCGGATTTTTCATATTTAAAATTTTGCTTCCAAAAATTTTAGGCATACTGATTTTTAAACTCGGAATAATATTGAGAATATGAAGTCACATATAGATCATAAATATTCCTGCTAAAAAAAGCAAAAAAGTATTGAGGCTTCCAAGACTTCAAAAATATCATCCGATACTTCCAAGAATTCATCATCCCAGAGCAAATCAAAGAATTCTTCCTATGTGGAATTTTGTTTGTATTTTGAGTCCTGAAGAGGCATTTTTAGAAGTATCCATATATTTTGAAAAGCCTAAAACAATTCCTCCTGTAACGGCTAAACAACTTGATAGTGAAGCTACAAATCAGATGAGAATTACCACAAGCAAACTTGCATTTTGAACATTGGCAATATTTTGTACAAAATCTACATCTTGAAAGAGAAAATACAGAATTCAAAAAAGTACAAATAAAAGAAATATAATAATATAATCAAAAAAATTATTTTTTCTTATTTGTTTTTTTTCTACTTCATATCAAAGAGAGGTGATAATTTCCTTTATTTTTTTTACATCTTTTTCATTTTCAACTTCAACTTCAATAAAATTTTTTGTTTGAGAAATTGATTTTACTTGAACTCAAGAGAGTTCTGAAACTCTTGATTCAACGAGAAGTTCACAAGCTTTACAGTGCATTCCATAAATAGGAAGTTTGGTTTTCATATTTTTTTTATTAAAAGTAAATATACCTATATGGTAGGTATTGTAATGTATTTTTAGAGAAAGTCAAAAAATTATTTATCAACTAAAATTCTATATAAAATCACTTTTTCCCCATTCTTTTCAAATTCTTGAACTTTTTCAATTCCATTATATTTTTTCTCACTCGCATCAAATAAAAATCTGAGATCCGGACGATATTTATAAAAATCAATACTATCAACTACGAGATAATGCACATCATGATATTTCGCATATTCTACTAAATTTTCTAATTTTGAAGTATATGGAGTGAGCCATCTTTCCCAAGATCAAGAATAATACGTCACTACTGGAAATCTTTCCATAACTCTTAGATTGGTTCTAAAATCATTTTCTTTGAGCCATTCTCCAGCTATTTTTTTCACTTCATATTTTGCATCTTCTCATTTGAAAGTTTGATAATAACTCAAAGTTCACAGATTATATATTCAAATGAGTAAGAGAGAAGTAAGAATATATTTTCCATTTTCTAAATAATTTTTAAGATATTTTCAAGGATTCTCAATCCCATATACGATAAAAAATATAAAAATAGGGACAAATATTACAAAATATCTATCGAGTACAAAAAATAAAGTAAAAAATATTGATGCAGTAGCAAAAAAACTTATAAAACTCCAAACAAAATATCATTCTCCATTTTTTACCAGAGCAAACATTCCATATAACCCAAATAAAATAGGAATGATAAGAATGATGAAAAATACAGGATTTTGATAAAATAATTTACTTCATTCAATTTTATACAGAGAATTGGCATTTCATAAAATCAGATTTGGGAGATTATTGGTGTAAAGTTTTATTTGATTTTCTTTTATTCTTTCTCATACTTTAGAAGGATTTTCTAAAAGATAGTTTTTAAAACTTTCTCACGCTTGTGGTTTATCATATTTCAGTCATCCAGCAAATCAGGCGATAAGATGTTTATTATCACTTGTCAGTTCTCAAACAGCTTGTTCAAACCCATCATCATCCATCTTGGAAACTCATCTGAGTTCGGCTTGTCTCAAATTGGAGCTTCCTTTATTGGTAATTCCCCATTCTCAAGTAAAAGAATGAAGATAGAAAATATAGGGGAAAATAAAAATAAAAAATGAAATAATTACCGTCGAGTAATTAAAAAAAACTCTTCAAAAACTCACTTTTTTAGTAATAAAAAGAAAAAATAGGATAAGTCCAATACTTCCCAAATAAATAAAAGCCTCGCTTCTGGTATAATACAAAAGTGCAATCATAAAACCCAAAAATACACTTCCAGAAAAATCAGGAACTTCTTTATATTTTAAAATTCACAAAAAAAGTATGAGAAACAAAGGAATATAAATATTTTCTGATAAAATATGAATATTGTAATTGAGTAAAATGGGAGATAAAAATATGAGAATAATAAATAAAACATTATATTTGAAAGAGAGATAATTTCTTCCTAAAATATAACACACTCATGCTAAAAGATTGAAAAGTAGGATATTCACTCCAAAAGTTGCGATCATATCATTTTGTATAAATATATCAGCAATAGCAATAGGAAGGGAATACAAAAAACCAAACCATCCATTTCCAAATCATTCTAAAGAAAAATTTTTAAAATGATGTGCCATTTGTAAATACGCAAAACTATCAGCAATTTTCATCACTTCATTAAGTTTTAGAAATGAAATATGGAGAATATTTCCTAAAATGAAAATAAGAGTAAAAATATGTTTTTGCATAGATGTGTGAGTTAAATGGTATTATTTTTCTTTTCTAAAATCCCTGCTTTCTTTTGCTATATAGGCTCATACAAGCATAAAAAGTATAAAACTAGTTGCCGTTTCTTCAAAAATATGAGTAAAGTTTGCCATAAAAAGTATCGTGATATAAGAAACAAAAATTCAAATACTTAAATAATCTTTTTTGAGTTTCATAATTCTATACAGATAGATTCAAATCACGGATAATAATCAGATAAAAATTCCAAGCCCCAGTAAAGATTGTTCGAGTAAAATCTGAACATACCAGTTTTCAGGAAGAAATTTATTTACTCCAGCAGAGAGTGAACTATCAGAACTTGTTGCGAGTTGACTTGCTGGACCGGCAATTCCAAGACCATATCCAAAAGGATTATAGAAAAACATATCAACCGACATAATAAGATTTTCAACTCTTCATAAAATAGCTTCAGGATGTAAAAATAAATGTCTTTTTACATATAAGATGATAAATAATAATACTCAGATAATACCACCAGAAACAGCAATGAATTTCTTTGAAATATTTTTTCAAAACTTTATTTTCCTCACAAAATAGATAAACGCTAAACTTCCAAATAAAAACCCAAGCATACTGGTTTTTGTATACGCAAAAAATATGGCCGTTACAATAAGGATTGTTGGAATACCAATCAAAATATTTCTTAAAAATCTATTATTATACTCTTTATGGAGTACAAATCCAAAGTAGATAAAATAAAATACAACCAAAAATACACTAAATCTGATAGGGTCTCCAAAACTTCCTTGAAATCTATTGTGCCCACCAGTTACATTTTGAGAAAATGAAATACAACTATTTGCCTCATAGGTTGAGGGTTTATCACTGAAACCAATGAGATGAGTCGTTGTAGAAATATCTCAAATGAGATACCATGGAAGAAATATAATAAGCATCACTCAAATACTTGCAAACACAGATTTGAGCATACTTTCAAAGTGATTTTTAATCGTTGCAAGATACACTCAAATAATCAGAGCAAAGAGGAAAAATACATCATACTTAAAACCAAGATATGAGCTGATTTTTGGTTCAAAATAAGGAAAATAAATATAAATAAAACTCGTAATAGTAAAGGCAGTAGTAAGCCCGAGTAAATAATTATTTTTATAAATTTTATCTAGTTTAAAATTATGATTCCAAAGTACTTTTGCACTTACTATAAAAAGTAAAAAAATAATGACAAACTCTTTCCAAAATCTGAGGATATCAGTATCAATTCCGGCCTTACATTTCATATATGTTACAAAAATAGCATGAAATGGAAGTAAAAATATAAAGAGTTGGATGAGGTATTTCATAAAATATGATTAAAAATTAATAATTATAGATTATTTTAGAATCAAACCACTTTTCTTATTTGGTTTTCAAATTCATCTTGAGAGTATTTTTGAGCTACTTTTTGAATTTCCTCTTTTTTATATTTTCAAGAGGTAATATTTTTGTCAAATATTCTAAATTTTTCTACAAAATCTCAACCATCTTTTTCTTCAAAAAATTCTCCAGTAATTCACTCTACCATAGTTTCAGCAAGTCATCATCATTTGTAGGCAAATACTGGTTTTCCAGCACCAAATGCTTCAATTGGAACAATCCCAAAATCTTCTTCTCCAGAAAATATGAGTCACGAAGCATTTTGAAGTAAATAGACTAGTTCATCCCCATATTTTGGACCGGTGAAATATACATTTTTAGAAGAAAATTTTTCCAGTGTTTCGCGATAATTTCCACTTCATACAATAACAAGATTTTTATCTTGCATTTGATAAAAGGCTTTTATACTCAGGTCTACTTTTTTAAATTCTGTTAATGCTGAAATAATAATATAGTACTCTTTTACAGGGAGAGGAAACATTCCTACTATTTCTTTTTTAAATCTCTCTACTTCTACATTTGGGTAAATAACTTGCGCGTCCAATCAATAATATTTTTTGAGTCTTTTTGCTACATTACTAGAATTTGCTAAAGTGACATCATGTCTCGTACTTGCCTGAAAATCCCACATTCTTAATCCTTTGAGCATCCAGTTTAAAATAAAAAGCTTGATTCAGGTATTCCATCCGATTTCTTTTTTATATTCATTGGTCCGATCCCACATATACCTAGCAGGAGTATGATAATAAACAATAAATTTTGTTTCTGGTTTTGTGATAGCACCATGTACGAAAGCACTATTGGAAGCAATCACTATATCGTATTCACTCAAATCAATACTTTCTACTCCGGCGCTCATAAAAGGAAGACAGAGTCTTTGATTTTTAAATAATTTATAAATATTTTGAGTTATTCCCGGAATATATTTTATTTTTTCTTTTGGAAAAACTTTTCCCACTTTTTCTTCGTCGTAAATAAGTGTAAAAAGATCAGCTTTTGGATACATTTCGAGTAATTTTTCAATTACTTTTTCAGCTCCACCAAGTTTTACCAGTAAATCGTGAATTATAGCTATTTTCATAAAAATTTTTATAAATTTAAATATTTTTTACACTTTAAATTTTTTTATTGATTTGTAAAGAAAAAATAAAATTGTATTTTTTCAAAATTTTTATAGAATTTGGAGTAAATATTTTTAATAAAGTATATTTATGAAAAAAATCATTCTTTGAGCACTCATAATTTTAATCTACATTATGTGACAAAATAATCATCTTGCTTTTGCGAATACAAAAGATGAAGAGAGGGCAAAAAAAATACAACAAAATGAACAAAGAATAAAAGAAATTGATGAAAAATTGAAGACAACTTCAAAAGACAGTATTTCTAGTCCTTTATTAGAGGAAAGGCAAAAATTACAAAAAGAAACAGAGTCTATACAAAATTCCCAAAATAGAGAAGCTGCTTGTGCTGCATCTGGAGACTGTATTGACGAGGAGAGTTTTATGATAGAGACGTCTTTATTTTCTGATGGAGGAAAAAATTTAAAAGTAGAGTGAGATTCTAAAGCTACTATTAACACCGTACTTGGAACACTTATTCAAAAACTTATGATAGCACTTTGAATCGTTTCACTTCTTATTATGACTATAGGCGCTGGATATATGATTTTGTATCATGGTGAAGATGAATACCTCAGCAAATGAAAATCTATCTTTACTGCGGGGATTATCTCTCTTTTGGTAGCGCTTAGTTCGTATTATATTGTAAATTTAGTGGTCTATATTCTTTATAAATAATTTATATTTTTAGCTTCTTTTTCATATGAATATAAAAATGATGACTTTTTTTTCTCCTTTTATTCTCTTCACAACAAAAATATTTGCTTCATGACCTGGTGCCGTTTGTAATGGGCTTCCTTGATGTGAAGATGACGGAGTTTGAGAGGTGAATAATTCACTCACACAGGACGGTTTTTTTTGATTTTTATGAAATCTTATTTCTACTACTATAGAATATGTAGCTGTATTATCCGTACTTGCTTTGGTAGTGGCTTGAATTATGTATTTAGTTTCTGCTTGAGAAGATGAAAAGGTAAAAAAAGCAAAAACAGCAATCATATGGTCGCTTATAGGAGTACTTGTTTCTACGAGTGCGTGGGCAATTATCAACTTACTCAATAGTTTTAATATTAATTAAAAAATATGAAAAGGATTATAGGTATTTTTACTTGATTTTTTTTAACTTTACAGGTAAAAGCGAGCTTAAAAGATAGTATGTTACCAAATGGGAATACCGTTTGAGTAGATGATGAAGGAACTTTTGCGCTCAATCAAGTTTTCATTTACGTAAAAGATTTTTTATTTACTATACTTTGGTTAATTGCTATTTGAGTTTTTTTGTACTTTTGATTTAAACTGATTTCTGCAAGAGGAAATGAAGAAGATTTCAAAAAAGCGCTTATGTGATTTGTGTATGCAGTAATAGGATTGGCGATTATTCCGCTTGCATGGTGAGCTGTAAGACTTATTGTCTCTTTAGATTTTTAAATAATATATATGAAAAAAATATTTCTATGAATGATTCTTTTTTGTTTCTTTTTTGTTTGATGAAGTGTTTTTGCGAATGATGAAGAAAATCCTTTTCAAAATCCATGAGTAAATCCAAATGAGTGAATAGAATCGACTACAGATTCTGATAATCCCTTTCAAAATCCATGAGTAAACCCAGATGCCTGATCTGAAGAGTCTTCAGATGAGACAGAGGATAGTGATACATCAACTACAACTTCAGGGTGTAATTATACAGAATGAGCTTCTTTGTGAGAATTTTTAAATGATTGTAAACCTGAAACGGTAGTCTGATGAACAGATATGAAAATTGATGGTGGATTTAAAGCAAAAATTAATCAGTGGATAGCTAATATAGCACTGGTTCTTTGAATTGGAGCTGTCGGAGCTCTCGTATATGCATCCCTCCTCCTACAACTTGCGAATGGAGAAGATGAAAAAATAAAAAAATCAAAAGATATTATAAAGTGGACGATGATAGGATTTATTATGCTTATTTCAGCGTCAGGAATTATTTATATAGTTATTAATGTGATGTTTTGATTATGATGAGAATAACATGAGATGACGTCATTTTTCTTTTTAAACAACCACTATTTATATTGTATAGTGGTTTATTTTCATTTATTTTTTTATACTTTTTTTCAATTTTTCTTATCCAGATCAAGAATATGATATGTATTTGGAGAAATATAGACAAACCACACCAGATATGTTTTTACTTGACGAAGAGCCAGAAAATATTTCAGTTTCCTCTGGTGATAATCAAAAAGAAAAATATGATCAAATCATCAATGATCTCAGGCAGAAAATAGAGCAAAAAGAAAGAGAACTTTCTTCGTATGAACAAGTTAATTTTGTCTATTATCCAACGATACTAGAAAAATATCTTGAATCCAGTCAGTGAGTAAAGGCTATAAAAGAAACTATTTCTTCGGATATATTTTCATCTAAGAGTATGAATTTTTTACTTGAATTTTATAAAAAGAAAGAAAAAATAAGAGGAAAATTTTATAATAACACTATACAAATGTATGGTATATCAGAGCTAAATACTCAGGAAATTTTGAGTGTATTTATTCATGAGTTGTGACATTATTTTGATATAATATATTTAGAGAAGCAAGTATTATATGATGTAAGTGATCTTTTTTATACGCTTTCTTGGTCGGATATAAATATTATGAAAGCTGGGGGAGAAAAAAAAGATTTTGTTTCAGGATATGCTATGACGAATAAATACGAAGATTTTGCTGAAAGTTTTCTTTATTATATTCTTTTTAATGATGATTTTCGTCAAAAAGCAGTTGAAAGTGAAATACTGCAAAAAAAGTATGATTTTTTTTCTAGAAAAATTTTTAGAAATGATGAATTTAAAAAAACTAATTTTAGACTTACTGATAAAATAGAGCCGTATTACTGGGATACGACGAAAATAATTTTTTCTTTAGAAAATTTTTTGGATTATTTAAAAAAATGAGTATAATGCCATCGTAAAAGTAAATTATTCAAATATCATTTTTCACTTTTCATTTTGTATTGTGATACTTATAAAGTTATTTAGATTTTTCTAAAAACTAAAGTTCGAACAGATTTCAATAATAATAGAAAATTCTATTGTTTTAAATCATACCGTTAATATAGTTTTATATTAAAATTATTTTGATAATTTTTAAGTTTCACAAATTAGAAATTATTGTACTGTCAACTCAAACAACAGCATAGTTTGAGAGCGCTTATTTATTATGTAAATTATTTATTATGCAAAAAGATTTTTTAGAAGAATTAGACCATGAATTACTTGGTTGAGATTCTATCGAAAATAAAGAGGTAGAATTATCTCCTGAAGAAAATTCACCATCATGAAAAGAGGAAGTTTTACCTCAAAAAGAAAAAAACAAACCAGTATTTTTAGGGAAAAAATTTGCCCATGAAAATAAAAAAGATACTCAAGAAGGTGGGGATGGTGAAGATAATGCTCAATTCCTAAGTTTAAAACAAACTATGATGAGCAATTTTCCTGAAGTAAAATTTTACCTTCCATCTATTCGTCCAGGATATACGAGATTTATTCCGATTGGATGAAATAATGAAACATGAGCAAAAAATATGAATATGTTTCAATACTGAGACGATATACTTCTAGTTGATTGTTGAATACAATTTGCTGAACCAGATATGCTCGGAGCAAATTGTTCTATTCCAGATATATCATTTTTACTCCCATACAAAAAAAATATTAAGGGGTTAATTATTACCCATGCTCACCTTGATCATATTTGAGCGTTAAAACACATCCTTCCAGCACTTGATTTCCCAACTATTTACGGAACAAAATTAACTATTTGAATCGTAAAAAAATGACTCGAAGAAAATAAAATTCTTCACCTGCAATCATTTGTTGAGGTAAATACTGACAACAATGAATTGATACCTATTTGAGATCATTTTAAATGTGAATTTTTTAGAGTAAATCACTCTGTTCCTGATTGTGCTTGAGTGTATATAACAACTCCTGGAGGATTTAAGGCAGTTCATACTTGAGATTTTAAAATAGATTTTGCTCCTGAAATAGATAAACCAGCTGATTTAGCGCGTATTTGAGAATATGGTAGAAAATGAGTAACCCTCTTTTTATCTGATTCAACTGGTTCTACCAGAAAATGATTTTCAACTTCAGAAAAAGAAATCGGAGCTACCTTAGAAAAAATCATAGCTCATCATACGAAAGGAAGACTTATAATTACCATATTTTCATCTTGGATATCAAGAGTTCAACAAATTATAAATGCTTGTGAAGCATATGATAAATATGTTTTCTTAAGCGGAAGAAGTATGGTTGAAAACGTAGCGATATCTAAAGAACTTGGATATTTAAAAGCAAAACCAGGAACCATAAAAAAAATGTCTCCAAAAACTACAGAATGAATTCCTCTTGAAAAACAAGTAATTATTACTACTTGAAGTCAATGAGAAGAGTTTTCTGCCCTTTCAAGAATGGCTGAATGAAAACATGCTTCCATTGAAATAATGGCTTGAGATACTATTATTTTCTCATCTTCAGTAGTTCCTGGAAATGAAAGAAGTGTGATCGGAGTTATCAATAAATTGATTAGACTTGGTGCAAATGTTGTAACTAAAGATGATAGAGAAGTTCATACTTGAGGACATGCTTTCCAAGAAGAGCAAAAAATTATGTTAAATTTGGTACAACCAAAATATTTTATGCCGATTTATGGAGATCTGTATTTCAGAAATGCTCATAAAAATACAGCGATGAGTATGTGAATGAAACAAGAAGACATTTTACTCTTAGATAATGGACAAATTGTAGATTTTGGACCCGACTCTAAAGTATTTAAATCAAAAATAAAAGCTCCTATCCAAGATATTATTATTGATTGACATGGTATTGGAACTTTAACCAGTCATGTTATTCAAGCAAGAGAAAAAATGATGAATGCTTGAGTGTTGGTGCTTCTTTTTAAAGTAGATGCTAAAACAAAAGCCATTTTAGGACCACTGAAAGTTGAATCAAGAGGTCTTGTGTATCTTGATGAGGTGAGAATTATTCATAAAATAATTATCAAAAAAGCAAAATCAATTTATGAAAATACGATAAAAGATGTTCCAGAAATTGAGGAAAAAGATTTAGTGAAAATTATTAAGTCTGATTTAGAAGCATTTTTACTTCAAAAAATTGATAGATCACCGATGGTGGTTCCAATGATATTAGAAGTATAATTACTTTTATAAAAAGGAGTTATTTATTTTTAAATAACTCTTTTTTTGTTTGATTTTTATATATAAATTCGTATAATCAATGGTAATATTTGTTAACTATTTTGATATGAAAAAATGAATTATTTTTCTTTTTCCTTTTTTGCTTTTTTCATGTTTTGGTGAAAGTAAAGAAATACAAGAAGCAAAAAAAGATTTGTTATGAGATACTCAAAAACAAGAAATATCTTCTCAAGATACACTTTCTGGAACGATCTCAGATACGCCTTCTCTTGACGCTCCTCAAAATGAAAGAGAAGTATCGTCATATCATATCAATCATCTTACTGACGCATTTATAGATATAGAACCAATTTTAAATATTGAATCCATAACAGATACGCTTGATATAAAATGAAAAGTAAATAACCCAGATATCGATAAAATAGTAGTGACTTTTACCAATACAACATCTTCATTTCCAAGTGATACTTATACGCTTCAAACCTTTAAAAAAGGAGACAAAACTTTTTTATATAGAGCCTATAAAAAATATCAGGTTCTTGATACTGGGAAAAATATGTATACTATTGATGCCTATGTATGAACAAACCTTATATCTAAATTAGAATTAGATGTAAATATTCTTTCAAATACTCCACAAAACACATCAGGAACTTGAGAGGTTTCTGAATATATTCCAAAATCTATTTGAGATGAAAATAATACGGTATTTTTAAATCTTCCAGTTAATGAATCTACTTATGGAAATCCAATTATGACAGGAGAAAGTTCGTTTACGTATTCTAATATTTCTTGATTTGAAGTGAGAAAAAGTAGTGATACTCTTGATGTAACTTGCGAAAATATTTGAGATTTTTTAAAGCAAAATTATTCATGGTATTATTGGAATACTTGTAGACCTATTTACGAAGATAGTTTTTCTTTACAGGTGATAAGTCTTGCGTGAGAAAAATATAAATATGAAAAACATTATATAGATAAAAAATATTGATTTTATGCCATCGCACTTTTAGAAGAATGAACCTGATTGCTAAAAGAGGATCTTGCTTCTAAAAATCAAGAATTGAAAGAAAAAACTTTTGAAATAACAACTCTGAGTGATACTCTTTTTAAAGATATGCTCAAATAAAAAACCTGAATCTTTTCGGGTTTTTTATTTTGAAAAAAATGAAATAATGGTATACTTATGTCACCATTATTTTTTATCTATAAGAGGCATGAAGGTACTACTAAAAATATCTTGAGAAGCATTACAATGAGAAAAAGATCACGGGATTGATCCAAAATTTTTAAAAACACTCGCAGGACAAATAAAACAAATACATGATTTGTGAATCGGGATCGCTATCGTTTTATGAGGGGGGAATATTTTTAGATGAATGGCAGGAGCTGCCAATGGAATGGATAGAACCGCAGCAGATTATATGGGGATGCTAGCAACCGTAATGAATGGAGTAGCGATGCAAGATGCCTTGGAAACGGCTGGATGTCAAACGCGTCTTATGAGTGCCATTGATATTCCAGAAGTGGGAGAACAATATATCAATAGAAGAGGGATAAGACATATAGAAAAAGGAAGAATTGTTATCTGTGTGGCAGGAACGGGAAATCCATTTTTTACTACTGATACGGCTTGAGTACTCAGAGCTTTAGAATTGGAATGTGATATGATGATTAAAGCAACCAAAGTTGATGGTGTGTTTGATAAAGATCCTGTTAAGTATTCGGATGCAAAATTGATACAAAAAGCAACCTATGAAGAAGTAATTAAAAATGATATACGTGTTATGGATCAAACTGGAATTGCACTTGCTCGTGAATGAAAGTTGAAATTGAAAGTGGTAAATCTTTATAAAGATGGCGCTATGCTAAGAGCAATACAGACGGATGATGAAGGAACTACGATTGGATAAAAAATAAAGTAAAAACTTTTGACTTTTAAAACTTTATGTATAAAATGGGCGGGCTTTCTTTATTCTTGATAAAGGCAATCGAGAATATTTGAAAAATAAACCAACCAATCAATTACTATTAATTATACAAATATGTTAGGAAAATTAAAGAAAAGAAAAAGATTAAGAGTTCATGGATTCTTATCAAGATCTAATACTCCAGGAGGGAGAAAAGTATTAAAAGACAGAAGAAGAAAAGGAAGATATGTACTTGCTGTTTCATATCCAAAAAGATTCCAACTTGTTGATGGAAAAGCTAAAATGCATATTATTGCTGGAGGTACTGCAAGAAAATCTGCTTTTGATGGAAAAGGAAATTATGTAAAAAGAGCAAAATAATTTTTTTTGTATTATGATAAAAAAAATATTTAGATTAAATGAGAACGAAGTAAAAAAGGTTTTAAAGTATTCAAAACCTTTTTTTTCTTACTGAATGGTAGCAAATTCTGTTCAAAATAAATTTTCTTATAATAGATTTGCTATTATTCTCTCTTCAAAAACAGTAAATCATAATGTCACGAGAAATTTTTTTAGAAGAAAAATGTTTGATATGGCTTCTGAGTATCTTTCTTCCCATCATGGGAAAGATATCGTTTTTGTGGTAAAAAAACAAACAAAACTTGATAAAAAGGATTTTGGCAGTATAACAACATTTGAAAAAGATGTTTCCTTTTTACTTAAAAAATTAAATACTAATATATAAGAACATGAAAGATAAATTTTTTAATATTTTACTCGTACTTCTTTTGGTACTTTTAACTCTCAATTTACTCTCTCCAAAACAACAACAGGATACTTTAGAAAATGTTATTTCTCTAAAAACAAAAGAGAGTTATACGGTTCCTGCTTGAGTAAAGGTAGAAGTTTTAAATAAAACAGCGAGTGGTTTTACATTTCATACTTGTCAAGATTTTCAAATAAAAAAAGATTCTAAAATTATTACCCCAGATGTATGTGAGGAAATAACTTTAAAATCAAAGGAATCCTATACGATTGATCTCTCAAAAGAGTTTTCAAAATTTAGTGATACAGGAAAATATTTTGCCAGTTTAAAGAAAGATAGTGTAGATATTATTTCTCAATTTCAGATCGAACACAGAGGATTTTTCGGAAAATTTTTCATATTTTTCTTTTATGCACCGGTATATAACTTAATGGCATTTTTACTTGAAATTACAAACTATTCTCTTGGATGGGCAATTATAATTATTACCATAGTTATAAGAATGATTTTGCTCGTACCACAACATAAAATGATGGTTTCTCAAGCACGTATGCAAAAGATTCAACCAAAAATTAAAGAAATCCAAGATAAACACAAAGGAAACAATCAAATGCTCGGTATGGAACTTATGAAACTATATAAAGATGAAAAAGTAAATCCGATGTGATCATGTGGACTTTTGCTGATTCAAATGCCGATACTCATAGTTATTTATAATGTTATTGTTGGAATTCAAAATACTTCCAATACTTATTATCTCTATGGTTTTTTGAGTGACTATAACATGGCAAGTATCAGTGCAAACTTTTACGGAGTTGATTTATTTGGAATGTGAGGATTAACTGGACTTATTCTTGCGATAATAGTTTGAGTATTACAATACCTTCAAGTAAAACTATCGCTTCACTTCAGTCAAAAAAATAAACCAACAGGAGTGGTATTAGAGAAGAAAAAAGATACCAATGACTATTCAAATTTTATGCCAGATCCAGATATGCTTAATAAATTTATGCTCTATGGTATGCCGATAATGATAGCATTTATTACCTATACATTCTTTGCTTGAGTTGGATTATACTGGTGAGTTGGAACATTATTTATGATACTTCAACAATTATTTGTAAATAAAATTTTAAAAAAGTAAAGAGATTTTCTTGAATAAAACTGTCCTATTTTTGACAGTTTTATTTTTTTATGATAATATAGGAGTGTTATTTTATTTTTAATTTAAAAAAATATGTTAAAAAAATTATTTATGGTAGCTTCTATTACTTTATTTGCTACGAGTGTAAATGCAGCCTACACTGAAACAAGCTGTTCATCTAATGAAGTCTTTTCTCAATACGCATGTAACCAATGTTTTGATGGTGGAGAAGTGGCATCATGATCAAATATTTCTTTTTTAGATGATGTTTGGGTAAATGATACGGGGATTAAAAAAATTATGTTTAAAGAAGAACAAACTATGCCAGTAATGCATTCTTTAAATAATTCAAAATTAACTAAAAACCCAGATAGTGATGCTTTTTGGGAATATACTCCAGAATTTAATGCATTAGAAGATAGTGAATTATACGGATATGTATTACCAGCAGGGCAAAGAGTTTCTTGGTTAAAATCTGCTTTATGAGCATCTTACTTAGTAGAACAAGCTCCTAAAAAAGGAGAAAATGTTTGAATGCTTGTTTTTGATGTAATGTCTCATAATATTTTAGAAAATGGAGAAATTGCTATGAATGAAGCACCTCATAAAGAGTGTGTACTGTATAAATCAGGAGAATCATTTGTACCTCCTGTAGCAGAAAAACCAGCTCCAGAGCCAACTCCAGAACCAGAACAAATGACACAAGTACAAACTGGACCAGAGTTATATTTCCTAGTTCTTATTCTATCATTTGTAATGGGAATTATCGTTATGAATAGAGAAGTTATTTTACAAAAAGTAAGAAAATAATATTGCTTTCTTTTATTCCCCTTTTCTTTTTGAAATAGGGGAATAAAATCTAAAAATAAAAACAAATTTATAATTTAAAATAAAAATTATGTCAGTAGATAAGAGACAAGAATCAGCTCTCCAAATGCCAGAATCGAGAGATAGATTTATACAAGTCATGGAAATAAAAAATCAATATATTTCTGATTTACAAAAACTTTCTTGAAAATCATCATCAGATCTATCAGATGATGAAAAAAGATTAGTAAAAAATGCTTCAGAATTTGCAAAAGTTCTTCAAGAACAAAAAACACAAAAAGAGGTTTATAAACAACAAGCTCAAGAATTATTAGATGCTTTGAAGTTGAATATTAAAGAAAGTCAATGAGTGGTATGAGATACTCAAAAAGGACTTTCAGAATTAAAGAAGGTAGACATACAAGCTGATACGATAGTTTGAGTTGATCTTACTCAAACACCAACTCCAGCACAATCAACACCTCAAAAAAATAAATTACAAAACATTTCTACTGGAG
The DNA here is from genome assembly GCA_024710565.1 of Candidatus Altimarinota bacterium. GTDB lineage: Bacteria > Patescibacteriota > Gracilibacteria > BD1-5 > UBA6164 > UBA7396. The sequence goes on from JANJUN010000032.1 coordinate 37,331, forward strand.
AAAAAAACTCAGAATTTTGGGGAACTTTTTCTTGAGATACTTCCAGAGCAGAATATTATAATAAAAATCCACAAATTAGAGTGGCTCTATCAGATTTTTTTAGAGGAAAGACAAAAGCAGATATGTCTGCTTTAAGACAAGAATTATATACGGAATTGATAAAATTAAATGGAGATAAAATTACTCCGTTTAATAATGGTGCACTTATTGGAATACTCGAAAAAGCAGGATATAAATTTAATAATGTTTTTAAGGCAGAAGAAATAGTAAACTTCTATCATACATTAGATAATATGCTTCATGCTCAAAATATCATCAGTTCAACATGAAATGATAAGGATAAAATAAAAATTCTTCTTGATAATGGTGATGGACTTTTGGAGGCTGGAAATGGTGAAGTAGCAAATTTATTTCATACTGTTGAAGCGCTTCATTTGAATGAAAAAAAATGAGATGGATTTGGCGCTCTTATAGAAAATTTATGACTCGGGAAAAAGGAAGACTTTTTTACATCCATGTGAGAAAATCTTTTTTCAGCTCGTGAAAGATTTAGAAGAGCTTTTGATGCTATGAATGGAAGGTATACTATTACAGAACTCGTAAAAAAAGGAAAACTTCAACAATCAAGCGTAGAAATTTTAAAAGAACATAAAGACTTTGAAGCTGCATTTGAACAAAAGTTACAAGTATTTTTTGCAAGTAATATAGATAATAATACTCAACTTATTCAAGTGGCCCCAGAGGTAAAGGAAAAATTTAAACAAGATTTTAGAAATAAATTTAATATTCAATCACTTTCATTTTCACAAGTAAATGGATGAGTATGACTTGGTGCTTGAGTTGATATTAAAGAATTAACTTCATGAATTCTTGATAGTTTAAGTGTATGAATTACCGATGAGTGAAATTTAGGGCTTTCAGTAAATAAAGGACTATTTACAGAAGTATTATCAAAGTATGGTTCCTCTGTTGCAGTTGGTATATCACATACACTCCATCCATTTTTAGGAGTATCTCAAAAATTATCTGGACAAGCATATACTTCGAAAGAACTTTTTGAACTTTCAAGAGATACTGATGTTGGAGCTACTGTTTCAGTAAGTGTATCAGCAGGTGCAAAAACACTTTCTGTTAATTTTGCTCGTCTTGATGAAAAAACATCTACTGGAATTGAGCAGATGACTTTAGCTATGGAAAAATTATTGACTACTACCGTATGAAAGGAAATTTTAAACGGAAATACGCAATACTCAAAAGAATGAGCAACATCAAGGGAACAAGAAGTTTATGAGCAAATGAAATCTGCTTTTGATACAGCAACAACATCAATGACTCCAGCACAAAAAGAAGATTTTATGAAAATATTTATTCATAGTTATGTAAACGCATATAGAAATGAACTTTATAGAAATGCTGAGGGAATAAAACTTACATCTATTTGAATAGGGGTTATCTCTATAGAATGATTTTATAATCTTCCATTTTTAACACTTGGATGAGAAAAAATTTCGACTCAAAAAAGAGAAGTTGCAAGAGCATATGAAAGACAAGAAAAAATAACTCACACCTCTATTGATCTTGCAAAAGCAGGTGGAAGTATCGTCTCAGAAGATGGAAAGAATGTCTTGAGTCTTCCAACTCAATTTCGTTCTGATAAATTAGAATGAGGACAATGAGAACTTCAAATTTCGGTTTCAAAAAATTCACAAGCGCAGATAAAAGTAGAGGGAGGAAAAGTATATATTTGATGAAATATTTCTTTACAAAATATTGCCTTAGTAGAGCAAACAGAAAATGGAACACTTACGAGAACTTTAGTAATAGATGGATGAGAGAAAGGTGAAAATGAAGTGTATACTTCATCATATCAACCAGTAGAAACGATTACTCAATCGATTAATATTCAAACAGGAACTAAAGCTCGTAGTGAAAAATTAGTAGGACTTGATATTACAAAAGAAAAAGAATCTGTAAAAAGTATTTCTGAAAAATTGACTCAAATTATTTCTTTTGATGCATTAAAAGATAAAAATACTCCAGGAATGACTCAATTACAAAAAGATATTTTTACTTTTAGACAAAATGGGACTCCTTTATTAGCAGATGTTTGGGAAAGTTATATAAAAGTTATTTCTCACCAAAAATTTGTTCAATACGCAATGAAATGAGGAAAAATAGAGGGAATAAATTTTATGACTTTTGTGAATGATAATAAACAAATTTCAAATGATACCGATAAAATCTATATTTTACAAGCTCTTGCTATGTGATTGACTTCAAAATGAAAACTTGTCTTTGATGGAACAAATTATCAAGTAAATGAAGGAAAACAAACTATCTGAGAATACAATACAGCTCATAAGAGAGATCAATTTTTTGATACTATGATGCAAAAAGAAGTTCCAAGTTTGGCTTCGGATATCACTCTTGCAAGAAATACATGGAATCAGAAGTTTTGAGAAAAAACATCGTATCCAAAATTTACTCGTGAAACAGGATTAGCACTTTCTGGAAGTCAGGTTGGCGATAAAACTGGGTTAACTCCTCTTTCAGATAGATATGATTTGATAGGATCAGAAACAGATTTAGTAAAAATGGAAAATCTCAATACTACCAAAAAAGAAGAATTATTAAATAAAATGCCTAAATATGTTTTAGAGTGATATTTAGTACAACTAAAAGCTTTATGAGTTAATGTACAAGATACCAATTGAGTAAAAAATTTCATTATACAAGGAGGTATAAATACAGTAAAAATAGATATGGATGTGTTTTTTGCTAGAAATGCACAGTGTGTCAATGATGCTATTATAATGGATATAAAAGTTTCTAAAGATGGAGAGAATATTCCTCTTGTTATCTCATCTGCTGCAACAAGCACAAGTTTT
>JANJUN010000053.1 GCA_024710565.1 Candidatus Altimarinota bacterium
TTTTATAAAAATAGAAACATACAGATTTTCTTCAATAAATATATCTTCCTCAAAAGAACTATCTATTATATAAAATCATGTGGTACTAATTTTTGACATTTTTAAATTTTTAAATATAAAGTGGACACTTACACTTCTCTCTGCTTATCAATAGTGATAAGTTGTAATGTGAAGTAGGAGCAAAAATGGAACAAGACGTGAATACATTTATGGTCAACTTGCCTGATGTCAAGGAAATAACAACACAGGTAGGTGATACTGATATCAATAAATATTTACAACAAGGTTGGAAAATACTTATCATCAGTCACTTTCCAAATAAAACAACTTCTTTTTTACAAGTTCAAGCAACTCTGTACAAATAGGTTCCCTCCAAGAATTCTTAGTTTACTAAGAGTTCTTTTTATTTAAAATCCTCATTCAAATTCCATACTGATGAGTACATTCATTTCACTGGCATATTCTAAAGGGAGTTCTTTGAGTATCGGTGAAATAAAACCATTCACTATCATCGACGTCGCCTCATTTTCGTCAATTCCTCTACTCATAAGATAAAAAAGATCCTGTTCGTTTACTTTTCCAGCAGTTGCTTCATGAGCTACGGTAGAAAAACTATTTCATATTTTTATATTGGGAATAGCATTATTTACAGAAATATCATCCAAAATAAGTCCGTCACAATCAACTTTAGAGACGCTTCATACAGCTCCAGGTTTTATATCAACAAGTCACCTATAGGTTGAAATTCCTCATCATTTTGAAAGAGATTTTGAAGAGATATTCGAAGAAGTATTTTTTCCTATATGGATTACTTTTGCTCCAGTATCTTGATTTTGTCCAGCATTGGCAAAGGCAATTCAGAGATGTTCTGCTTTTGCATAATCTCATACAAGTACACTACATGGATAGAGCATCGTGGTATTACTCCCAAGATTTCCTCATACCCATTCAATAAACCCTTTTTCTTGAACGATAGCTCTTTTGGTGTTGAGATTATAGGTATCTAAACTCCAATTTTCCACTGAAGAATATCTCATATGTGAATTTTTTCCAACAAATATTTCTACTCATCCTGCATGAAGTGAGTTTTCGTCGTATTTTGGAGCACTACATCATTCTATATAATGAGCTTCTGTATCATCTTCTAATATGATAAGAGTGTGTTCAAATTGTCCTCATGATTTCACATTCATACGAAAATATGATTGTAATGGCTCAGATATTTTAACTCCAGAAGGAATGTATAAAAAAGTTCCGCCACTCCAAACGGCATAATGAAGCGCTGAAAATTTATGATCGGCTAATGGAATTGCTTTTGAAAAATATTTTTTAATAATTTCTTCATATTCGGGAACTTGGAGTGCATGAGTGAGATCATCAAAAATAACTCATTGATTTTTTATTTCCTCTTTGAGTGAATGATACACTGTTTCACTATCGTACTGAGCTCAAACTCCAGCAAGTGATTTTTTTTCTGCTTCTGGAATACCAAGACGGTCAAAAGTTTTTTTGATATTTTCAGGAACATCCTCCCAAGATTTATTATTTCCAGCCCCTTTGGGTTTAGCGAAATAATAAATACTTTCTAAATCAAGCCCAGAAAGATTTGGTCACCAATTTGGCATTGGCTTTGAGAGATATATTTCAAGTGCTTTTTTTCTGAGTTCTAACATCCAAAGAGGTTCTTTATTGGATAGGGAAATTTGCTCTATGACTTGCGGAGATATGCCAGTAATGAGTTCTCAGGTATAATCTACCTCATCATGAAAATTCCACGTTCAGGAAATATTTATATTGTTTGGGTTTGACATTTTTTCTATCATAATTATATTAAAAATAACTTTCTTTCTCAATCACGATTGTATGAAATGAATGTGTAAAGAGACCATTTTTTCTTCTTAGGAGGCGCATCATGGAAAAAACATACCTTTTTGGAATTATTCCAGGATTGGTTCTTGTTCTTGGAATTTTTCTGTATAATCTGTTTTTAGATTTTTGTTGCAAAAAAGACAAAAAGTAACTTTATTCAGGAGGCAGGATATGATTCTAAAATGGACGTTGTACTATGTTTTGCAGTCTTTTGCTGATCCCATGAAGGTGTTTCACCTGGAACTCCTTTATCAAAGGTATGGTGATCAAGAAAAGGATTATTGACTCTCTTCTAGAAAGCCCAGTATACTAGGGCTTTTTTTATTCAAAACCATGTTCTATAATTTCCTTTACTAATTCTTTTCCTCAGCTTTTTTGAAGTTGTCCATTTTTCAAGATATACACCGTATCAAAATCGATATAATCTAAAATTTTGAAATGGTGAGTAATGACGATAAGCGCATTGTTATTGGTATTGATTTTTTTCATATTTTCAGCCACAATTTGAAAGGCATTTACATCAAGTCAGGAATCGATTTCATCAAGTATGATGTATTTTGGATCCAGAAGTTTCGCTTGTAGGAGCTCTATTTTTCTTTTTTCTCATCCACTAAATCCTACGTTGAGTTCTCTGGAGAGAAAGGTTTCATCTATTTCGAGTTCTTGTAAATATTTTGATAAAAATCTTTTAAATACAAATGGAGAAAGTGGTTTTACTTCGGGGGAGTGAGTGGTTAAAAAATTATTATAAATAATTCTTAAATATTCTCAGAGTTGAACTCATGGAATTTCTGGTACATTTTGAAATGATAAAAAAAGTCCTGATTTTGCTCTTTGAGATACTTCCATTTCCAGTAAGTTTTTTCCATCTATCCTTACTTCTCAAGAAATATATTGATAACTTGGGTTTCCCATGAGGAAATTTGCGAGACTTGATTTTCCGCTTCCATTTTTTCCTAAAATAAGGTAATTTTTTCCAGGTTCAAATCAGAGACTTATATCTTTTAAAATTTCTTTTTCTCACACATTTATTTTTAAGTTTTTTACTTCAATCATACGTATTAAAATATTACTAAATTAGTCATATTTTAATGAAAAAATAGAATTTTCAAGTTTTGTTTCAAAAATTTGAACAATAGAGAATAAAGCCAAAAAAAGAATCATTTTTTTATAAAAAATAGAAATGTTAATACTTTGTGAAAAACTCATTTTTTTCCTCTTAAAATAAATAAATAAATTGTCTAGTATTTTTTTTCACCTTTTTAAAAATAAGTGTTGACTTTATTTTAAAAAAGAGTAAATATAAACCATCAGAAATGACTAAAACAAAAACAAAAAAATCACTTATTAACATTTTTTTAACAAAAATGAAGAAAAAAGAAGAAAAAAGTTTCGGAGAGTTACATATATCAGTATTATTAGACGAGTTAGTAGAAAGCATTGGACTCCATAAAAATAAACAAAATATTATCGTTGATTGTACTTTGTGAATGGGGGGACATGCAAGATGAGTATTAAAAAAATTAAAAAAATGAGATGTATTTATCTGATTTGACGCGGATAAGAGAAATTTAGAAATCGTGCAGCCAGAGTTGGAAAAAGAGTTTGCTGAGAGTGGAATAGAATTAAAGTTTATAAATGATAATTTTGTAAATTTAAAAAAGAGACTGCTCGAAGAAGGAATATCATCTATGACATGAATTTACTATGATTTAGGAATCTCATCACTTCATGTTGATGAAGCAGACAGGGGATTTAGTTTTAAACTAGATGGTCCACTTGACATGAGATTTGATACTTCTACAGGAGTACCTGCATCACATATCGTAAATTCTTATGACCAAAGTGATTTACTAAAAATTTTTAGGGAATACTGAGAAGAACCAAGCGCAAGAAGAATTGCAGAAGAAATTGTACTTCAGAGAAAAAAAGGAATGAGATTTAAAACTACCAAAGAGTTATCTGAGTTAATAGCAAAGATATCGAAATTTCCTAAAAGTAAAACAAGAATATTTCAAGCACTCAGAATTGAAACTAATAAAGAGCTTGAGGTAATTGAGCAATCAGTGCAAGATGCTATTGATATGCTAGAGGAGTGAGGGACTATTTTTATAATTAGCTTTCATTCACTTGAAGATAGAATTGTGAAACATATTTTTAAACAAGAGAGTAAAGATTGTATATGTAGTGAGCTTTTATGCATATGTAAGCATAAAAAAAAGTTGAAAATTTCAACAAAAAAGCCTATACTTCCTTGAGATGATGAAATAAAGTCAAATCCAAGAAGTAGAAGTGCGAAAGCAAGATTTGCGATAAAAATTTAAATAAAAATTAAAATTTAACATATACGACGCAAAATGAATCCAAATTTAATAGTAATAAAAAAATGACACTTTAGATTTTTCTCTGAGAGAAAAACTACGAGAGAAAACTTTAAGTTATGAGTGAATACTACGTATATATTATCATTATTATTTATAGGTTTTTTGGGAATCTATTATGTTTGGACTCTCAATGTAAATGCAACCAAATGATATAATATCAGAAATTTAGAACTCCTAAAAAATAATCTTACAGTAGAAAAAGAAATTTTAGAAGTAAAAATCTCAGAACTAGAAAGTTTATCAAATCTTATGAAATGGGAAGGAATACAAAATATGGAAAAACTTGGAACGGCTGAGTTCTTGGTAGTAAAAGATATGAAATGATACGCATTTAATTATTAAAAAATAAGTCAAAAATTTGACTTATTTTTTTTATTCCTATTATTAAAATGTTTTTTAAAGTAAAAGAAAATTATGCCAGAAAGTTTAAAAAAGTTAATTACTATTATCAATTTTTTACCATGAATTTGAGAAAAATCAGCTACCAAATTGGCATTTTTTCTCCTCAATTCTAATAAAAATTATCTTGAAAATTTTGCTCAAACTTTAACTCATCTTCAAGGAAGTATTAGTAAGTGTTGAACGTGTGGAAGTTTAATCGATGCAGGAAAACATATTTGTGAGATTTGTCGTTCTCAGGAAAGGCAAAAGGATATTATTTGTGTGGTGGAGGAATACTTAGATATGGTAACTATTGAAAATTCAAAAATTTTTAAAGGAAGATATCATATATTAGGTGGTGCTATTTCTCCTATTAATGGAGTATTTATAGGGGATCTGAATTTTGAAAATTTATTTAAAAGAATTTCAGAATTTGACTGAAGTTTAGAACTCATTATGGCTACTAATCCAAATATTGAATGAGAAGCAACGGTGCAGTATATTTTGAGTGAATTAGAAAAAAGAGGACTTAAAAAATTTGTCAAAGTAACCAGATTATCCAGAGGTCTATCTAGCGGATATCTTGAATATGCCGATAATATTACCCTCATCAATTCAATTAAAGAAAGAAAAGAAATATAATTTTTATTTTTTTAATCAAAAAATTATGTCAGAATTTGCGCCAACAGGAAGTCAACCAAAAATGACTCGCTCACAAGTAAGAAGATATATTCGTGAAATGGAGGAAAAAAGAACCAAAGCCCAACTTGAACTCGAAAAAGCACGTTTGGCAGGGGAATTACATAATAATGAAGATTTAGAGGATTTAGACAAAAAAATAGATGAATTATAATTCATCTATTTTTATTTTCAAATTTTTTGAAGTATATGAAATGGTCAATGCGAGAGTTCTCTTTTATATCTATCAAAAAATCATAATACATTCATTTCTCTTTGATAATCACTCCAGAGAAAATAGGAGTATAAAAATATAATTTTTGGTAAAAGCATAATTATTATCACTAAAAAGATGACTACTTTTAGAATATATTTCCAGAGGTAATTTTGGTCATTCTTTTTTCTTGCCATATTTACCATATATTTAAGAAAAAGTATCCAAAAAATTACTATAAATAACCAGAGAGGAAGAATTATTCCGATAAATTGTCATAAGGTATAAAAATTTATTGTTGTCTCTGGAATAATATTTGCAGGAGCAATATTTATACAATAATAAAACTCACAAAAATATTTTATTATTTCTTCTGCTAAAAATGTTCCTAATGGAATAGTAATATAGCTAAATATAAGAGAAAATATGATAATAAAAATAAGGGAAAAATATTTTTTTATCTTCATTTTGATTGTAGTAATGAACTAATTTCAAACTTTCCATCAATATATTTTTTATATTTGGATATTTGAAAATTTTTCTTGTCTCTTTTTCTTATTGTTTTACTCTTCAACATATATTGTATAACCTTTCTTGATTGTATCAATTTTGTTGTGAATATAATAATTCAACTCAGTCTAACATTCAGGGTTTACTAAACCAATCAGTTTTATGTATAAAAAGGTATTGCAAAGTAGTATGCTTTTCTCAAGGATTGAGTTCAAATCAGAAAGATTTATCACTACTATAGAGAGTTTCTTTTACTACATTTGCAGGTAATACTTGTTCAATTCAGAAAAATGATATTTTTTTATTGGAGTTATTAAGAATCGTAATATTATATTTAATTCATATCACTCACTTTTGAGTTATTTCCTCTGGCATAATATCTAGATTATTGTATCAGAGGAAATCAAATTCTTTTTTTATCTCATTATCAGATAAATATTCCATATGATACATACATGTAAGTTTTGTATTGTTTGATATAAAAAAGACTTGATATATAAAAATATAAAAAAAAGATATAAAAAATATTGTGATGATATATTTTTTCATACGATTATTTATTAATAAATTATTTTCCAGATATAATAATTATTACTTGTTTGAGGATAATTTTGTAATATACTGGATAGTGGTGTATTCAATCTATCATTAGCAGGTATGTCATAATCACTACTATAAGTTAAATATATATTATTTGTTCATGCTCAAGTAATATTTGAAACAATCATTGAATGTCTAATAGTTCAAGTTTTTCAATAATCAATTTGAATAATATCTCATAATTGTAATTGTCAAAAGCTATTAATATTTTGATACTTTGATGTTGTAACACTTGCATGTTGAAAGAAATTATGTGCTCATCACCAAGTATATGTTGGCGCTTGAAAAATACTTCCATAATACCAATTTTCTTTTTTAGTTCTTCAATTAATAGTTCAATTATTTTCATCTGGCACTCATCAAGCTTTTAAAACTTGAGATGTAAAATTTGTACAGTTCCATAATCATGAATAGTAAGAGTAATTAGAATTTCTTTGTCATATCCAATAAGTCGCGTATGATACGGCACGAGTTCTATTATAATATGAATATCATGGAGTTGATAATATATTACTATTTGCGTTAATATTATCAGTAGTTCATACTGGAAAAATATTTTTATCAATAGGTGTTGTATTTAATAATCTATTATATTCATCTAGAATTTTAAAATTATTATCAATATTATTTTTATTAAATCATTTTTCTTTTTCATACAACTTCTTATTTACGTAATCTTTGTATATTTTATCTTGTATATTAAAATCTAAGGTTTTGTTTTTTTCTTTTTCTAAATATTTTTTTATTAATTGTTCTCATTGTGTATTAATGAGATTTTCATAATTTCTATAATTAACTTCCATTATATTATCATTAGCATTTACTTGTAATGTAAATATAGCTAATATAGATAAAAGTATTTTTATCTTCATATATTTTTAAATGAATAATTAAAATTAAGTATTTAATGTTTTTGCAAAAACATTAGTAAATATATATACTTAAAAATAATACGCAAATAAATATATATATTGACTTATATACTATTTGTTTATAATTTTTTTAAAATATATGAAAATATCAATATGAAAGTTTTATTTTATCCATCATTCTGAAAGTTCTTTTATTACCTCAGCAAGTTTTTTGGGGTCATGCCTTACGACATCACTTTCATTGATAAAGTCTCTTTCGATAATGGTATATTTTTTTCCTTGAAAATCCATTATATCTTTCAATTTTACTGGTTTTTTTCCTTCTTCTACTTTGTATTTCTCAACCAATTCGTCACTGATATGACCGTTATTCACAAATACATAATCAATGACCTCTCCAGCATATTTCTCAATATTATCTATGAAATCCTTAAGTTCGTAGGTGGTAGTTTCTCATTTTTTTGTCATGATATTACACACATAGATGATTTTTGCTTGAGTTTGTGAGAGTGCTTCTTTCATCCCTTTTGAGAGAAGATTTGGTACGATAGAAGTATAAAAATCACCAGGTCCGAGTATGATATAATCTGAATTGAGGATAGCTTCTCTTGCTTTTGGATTCAGTGTTCCATCTCCTCATACGAGGAATGCATCAACGACATTTTGGTTGATATTATGAGATCTTTCAAAATCATTTTTATCACTGACATCGATATTTTTTTCTCCGATAATTTGAGTTCCATCTTCAAAATGTACTCATAAATGCACATCCTCAAGAGTAACGGGAATGATTTTTCATTCTACATCAAACATTTTACAGGCTTCTGTAAGTCCAGCTTCAAAACTTCATTTGATTTCTCCTAATGCGGTAAGTAATATGTTTCCAATCTTGTTTCATCCGATAACTCACTGCTCATCCTCAAATTTGTATTCAAATAGCTTTCTTACAATTCCTGTATCACGAGCAAGAGCACAAATAGCTCTTCTGATGTCTCCAGGAGGGAGTACTCCATATTTATCTCTGATTTCTCCAGTCGTTCCACCTGAGTCGGTCATAGCGATAATAGTAGCAAGATTTCTTTCCTCTTTAGAAAATACTTTTTTAAGTCCATAGATAACATTAAAAGTTCCAGATCATCATCAAATAGTTGTTATGTTGATTTTTTTTGTCATAGTTTTTTTATTTTATTATTTTAATTAATATTCACTTCTAAGCATTTCCATAGCAATACTATCAACATATTCTCACATAATATATAATTCTTGCCTAAAAATTCAAACTTCTTTAAATCAACATTTTTTGTATGAAGCAATTGCTCTAGGGTTATTACTAAAAACTTGAAGTTTTACTTTATTATATCAGATATATTCAAATGCATATTTTAAAAATAACTTCATAGCTTCTGATCCATATCATTTTCAAAGTTTATTTTCATCATAAAGGCAAATTCAAATAATTCAGTTTCTAGAAAAGTCGTCAAATTCATTAAATCAAACTGAACCAATAATTTCTTTAGTATCATTTTGCATAATAACAAAAAATTTATCTGCTTTTTCTAATTTATCATTTAAAAATTTTTCTTCAGTTTCACGAGTATTATGACGAATTGGTTGTAAATATTTTATTAAATTTATATTATTGATTCATTTATACATAATATCTAAATCCTGTTTTTCAGGTATGACAAGAGAAACACTTTCTCCAGGCACAAAAACTATTCTTTCCATAATAATTAAATTATTTTACTAATATAGCTTTAATTCTTCTTACTCCTCTACTAGAAGCTTCTTCTTTTTGGATTTTAAAAGTTCCCATTTTTCCTGTTTCTTCGATATGAGGTCATCCACAAAGTTCACGAGAAAATACTTCTCCAGCATCCGTTTTAAAAGTATACACTTTTACGATTTCAGGATATTTTTCCCAAAAACTTCCTTCTACTCAGTTGTCTTTAGCAATATTTTTATCCATTTCTTCTAATATCATTTTTGCATTTTTGGAAATAGCATCATTTACATAATTTTCTACTTCTTTTAATTGTTCTGGAGTAAGTTTTTCATCATGAGTAAAGTCAAATCTGAGTCTTTCAGCTGTAATATTTGATCCAGCTTGATGTACGCTTGGGCCTAAAACTTTTCTGAGTCCTGCGAGCATTAAATGCGTTGCAGAGTGAAGTGCCGTAGTATCATCAGAATGGTCAGCAAGTCCTCAAGCAAATTTTTGAGCCGCTCCAGCTCTTGAGAGTTCTTGGTGTTTTTTGAAAGCTTCATAAAATCATGCTTCATCGACTTTGAGCCCTTTTTCGAGAGCAAGTTCAGCCGTCATTTCAATCGGAAAACCGAAAGTATCATACAGTTTGAAGGCTTTATCACCTGAAATAGTATCGATTTTTTGTCCAGTTCTTTCAAATGCTATTTGAAAACCAGTTACGAGTTTATCAAATTCTTTGAGTCCTTTTTCAAGAGTAGATAAAAATTGTTTTTCTTCTCTATCAATTTCTTCTAAAATAATATCTTTTCTTTGTGCTACATTTTCATAGACTTTTGAGAATTTTTCAATTACTTTTGTTACTACTGGTACTAAAAATTGTCCTGAAAATCAGAGTTTGTATCATTGTCTAATAGCTCTTCTGAGTAATCTTCTTAAAATATATCATTGATCCACATTTGATGGAGTAATACCATCAGAAATCATAATGGTAGCGGTTCTAGAATGATCGGCAATAATTCTTACTGCATTTTTTGTATTTTCATCGTATACAACACCAAGAGTGTTTTCAATCACATTGATAATATCTGAAAAAATATCGGTTTCATATACTGATGGAGCTCAGACAAGAGTTCTTGTGATTCTTTCGAGTCCCATACCGGTATCTACGTTTTGCATTTTTGCTTTATTGAAATTTCCTGTCTCATCTTTTACGTATTCCATAAACACGTTATTCCAAATTTCCATCCAATTTTTCTCATCATTTCATACGGTACTTCCAGCTGGAGGAAATTCACTTTCTCCCACCCAATAGAAGATTTCTGTATCTGGTCCACATGGTCCAGTGGTTCCCGCAGGCCCCCACCAATTATCTTTTTTTCCTAAATAAGAAATATTGTGTACTCACATACTTTTCCAAATTTCAGCACTTTCATCGTCTCTGGGAGCATTTTCATCTCATTCAAATACCGTAACGGCTATTTTTTTTGGATCAATTCCAAGCCAATTCTTGCTGGTTAAAAACTCATAACTCCAAGCGATAGATTCTTTTTTAAAATAATCTCAAAGAGACCAATTCCCAAGCATTTCAAAAAATGTCAAATGAGTATTATCTCCAACATCTTCAATATCATTGGTTCTGATACATTTTTGATAGTCAGCCAGTCTGTTCCCGAGAGGATGTTTTTCTCACAAAAGATAGGGAACTAGTGGTTGCATTCCAGCAGTATTGAATAAAACCGTCGGATCATTTTCAGGAACTACTGAAGCAGAAGGGATAATAGCATGATTTTTTGACGCAAAAAAATCGATATATTTTTGTCTAATTTCTTGACTAGATATTTGCATATTTATTATAATTATTTGGTAAAACTTTGCTTATTGTAGTGAAAAATAGTTTTTTTTCAAATGGAAAAAGAAAAAATATTTAAAATAAATATTATAAAATGTCAATGATGATTTTTGCTTTCCTTTGATATATGTGATAGAATGAAAAGGAATTTAATAAATCAGATATATAAATATATGAATAATCCAATAGAATCATCTAACAAATATGGACAAATATCATGGGATATATGAAAATTTGATGATATCCAATCACAACTCAAAGAGTGATGGGAAATTTTGCTTTGAGTAAAAGCAAAATATGGAAAAGAACACGAGTTATATAAAAAATTTGAAAAAGAATATCAGGATTTATATGAAACTATAAAAAAAGCATTTGAGTCTGAAAAAAACTTCTCACAAGAAGAAAGGGCAAAAATTAAAATGGAGTTATGAGATATGATCGTTTTAGCAGAACAAAAGTGAATTTTAGAAAAAAAAGCATGGTATAGTTCTCTAGGAGATGTTTTGAAAAAAACAGATACTAAAGAGGCAAAAAGTCAGGCACTTTCATTCAGAGATAAAAAAGTACAAGACTATACTCAAGCAGAAGCTATCTCTGCTATGGAATATTTAAGTTCAAAATATACAGAATATAAAGATGTTTGAAATGATGATAAATTATCAAAATGACTCACTTTTCAATATTCAAGTATTAGTCAATTAGATGATAGATATGAGGTGAGATTATTTCAAGATGAACTTGTTAAAAAAATATTTTGAGATGGAAAACAATTTAATGATAAATATGTATTATCATTTAATCAAGAAAGATGAAACTTTTTAGTGAAAATTGAAGATTTTGAAAGTAATTTAAAAGATGATAAGACGAGTATTAGAGATATAAACTCAAGAGCATTATGAAATTACTTTTTACTTCTAAAATCTAAATGACAATTAACTTGAGAAAAAGTTATAGATATATTTTGAACAAATAAACTCTATGAACTTAGAGAGGTTTGGGAGAAAAAAGATGAAGGAGATTGAAAAATAAAGGTAGCTAAACAGATTATGCAAGAGAATTGATTATGAGATATTATAAAAATTATAGAATTATTTTCATCTCCTGATAATTTTTTGCAGTGAGTACAAGATTTATGAAAAAATCAAGATCAGGCAAAAATAGCTTTTAAACTATTTGAGAAAAATACCAATGCAATTAAAGAACAATTTAAAAAATCATTAAAAGAAAAATTTTTAAAATCAAATCCAGGAAAAGAAAAAGATGCAGATAAAATTATTGATGAAATGTTAGTTGAGTTAGAAAAATATAAAAGCATCCAATCACTTCCACAGATTTTAAAAGTATTTCATAATTATAATGAACAACATAAATTATGATTATCTATTTCAGAAGAAACTAAAAAACTTATAGATATAAGAAAGCAAGAAAATAAACTGGAAATAATTAAAAATGTTCAAGAAAAACAACAAGCTTTAGAGGCAAAAGATGAAAAGGCTATAGAAAAAGCTACCAAAAAAGAACAACAATTATCACTTCAAGCAGAAGAGTTGAATGCTATGAAAGGAGTAGTATCACACACCTCTGATTGAGATGCGAAAAAAATTATTTCTTGAGAAATGAAGTATGAAGATTATGTTGCTGACTTGATGAAAAAAGATGAATCTTTGCGTCAAAGTATGATGATTTTTCAACAGCAACAAAATCAATTTTATGAACAATATCCAGAAGAGAAAGATATTTTAAGTTTTTCTCAGGGGGGAATAGATAGTGAAGTATTTGTGGAAGTATCTACTCATGCCAATATGATTTCTTATCCGGATGGAAGTTTTTTACCATATGAACCTATTTCTTGATGAAATTATAAAGTGAATGATGTAGAGGTTTCTTATTGAGAACTACAAGTAATCAAAAAAAATAAGGAAGCCTATAAAAATATGGAAAATTTCAACCAGACACTTCAAGAATTGAACTTAGAAGGATTATGGAAATATAGACAACCTCTTTTTACAGCTATATCGAGTAAATATGTTGGTGTATTTGAAGTTGAAAATGATTATATGAATCAGAGAGAAATAAAGATTTTTATTTCATCTGTGTTGTCATCACTCTGAATATCGCTTTCACCAAATACCCCTATTGAAGAATTTAAACAAAAGGTAAAGTATATCAATAAAGTATGAGTTATAGGAGGACAAGAAGAGGTAAATTTGAGGGGAGAAGGATATATTGAAAATCAATTTTTAGATACCTTTGATCCAAAAAGATCAGGAATTATACATCCACATACCGTACAAGAAAAAATCTGAAATTTATTTTGAGGAAATACATAAAAATAAAGTCTAAAATTTAGACTTTATTTTTTTCATTATTTGAAATAATGTATAGAAAATTTTTTGATGGATAAATATATAACTCTCACTTACTTCTTTTATTTCAGGAGTAAATTTTAGTTTAAAATCAGTTACTCAAGCGAGATGAGATTTTTGATCTCACGGAGTAGCTACTCATAAAAAATCATAATACAAAGCTCATATTTCTTTTGCCTTTTCTATAGCAAACCATTGCATGAGATATGGAGCCATAAGATTTCTATAATTTTTATCACTGGTTGAGGAGCCATAATAATAAATGGAAACATATGTATCAAAAACAAATATTCCAGAAGAAAGTATTTTATCTCAAATTTTCGTGAAAATAAGCTCACTTTTCGGAATTATTTCTAAGAAATTTTTATAGTATTCTAAAGTGTTTCATGAAAATCAATCTCTTGAAGTCGTTTCCATCATCAAATCGTAAAATATTTTGATATTTTCCTCTGTTTTTTCTGCTATAAAAACCTCCACTCATTTTTTTCTTGCTAGATTTATGTTATACCTTCCTTTTGGTTTCATATTTGCTAAAATTTCTTCTTCACTTTGAGAGAGATATATAAGAGCAGTGTAGGGAGTGATAAATTTTTTATAATGTCATTTTGTAAAGTTTTTTAGTTCTCAGGAAGTTTTTTCTTCTATTTCAAAAGTCTCTAATTGTATAAAAAGACATTTTTCTTTTTTACATAAATTTATTAACTTTTGTTCATCTAATTTTTCTATATTTTCAATTCATAAAGCAAAAAGTCAGTATTTTCAAAGTCAGAGACTCCTTTTTTCTACTAAAACTCACTCAACCTCAAAAACATCACTTGCTTGATGTGATGATAAAAGTAATTTTTTCCAAGAATGTGTTTGCCAGATAGACATAGAATTTTGTTATGAGTAATTAACCCGTTTGTTTTCTAGATTTTTTGCTTACATATAAGGAAAAAATCTGGAATATAATTATTTTCCACTTACGTGTAAAATCGCACTTTGAGTAATTTTTCTTCCACGAGAAGACTTTTCAAGAAATCAAATTTGAAGCAAATAGGGTTCTACTACATCTTCCAGTGTTGCTTCTTCTTCTCAAATACTAGAGGCTAGGGTTCAGAGTCAAACCGGACCACACGCGAACTTTTCATAAATAGTTTGGAGGTATTTTTTATCTAAATAATCAAGTCCTAACTCATCAATTCCTAAATCAATAAAAATTTCTGTAAATACTTTTTGTTGGTTGATTTCTTTCCCAATGATTTTATAATCTCTCATGATTTTTAAAATTCTATTTGAGATTCTTGGTGTTCCTCTACTTCTGTTTGCAATCGCAGATACCAGTTCTTTTTCCATTTCTAAATCGAGAAGATAGGCATTTTTTACAATAATTTTTTCTAAATCATTCCCAGAATAAAAATCAAGTTTTAGGACATTTCCAAATCTATCTCTGAGTGGATTTGACAGAGCCGAAAGTTTTGTAGTCGCTCAAATAAGGGTAAAATTTGCAACGGGCATTCTTACGCTTTGTGCTCAGGTTCCTTTTCCAACCATGATATCAATCACAAAATCTTCCATAGCCGTATAGAGAATTTCCTCAATTTGAGGTCTTAAGCGATGAATTTCATCAATAAAAAGTATATCTCAAGCTTCAATGTTTGATAAAATACTCACGAGATCTGCTTGTTTTTCAATAGCTGGTCCAGAAGTTACCTTTAAATTTCCTCCCATTTCATACGCAATAATATTAGAAAGAGTTGTTTTTCCAAGCCCCGGAGGTCCATAAAAAAGAATATGTTCTAAACTGGCATTTCTCAGGCGCGCAGAAGCTATAGATACTCAAAGATGTTTTTTAATTTGTTCTTGCCCAACATAATCTTGCAAAGTTTTTGGTCTAAGAGAATTTTCACTCACATCCATTTCTTTATGAGAGGTTTCTACTATTCTTTCTGGAGATTTTGATTGAGATGATTTTATTCACATAGTTTGTAAGTTAGATTTTAATCCCTCGGCTTTTAGTTCCTTTTTTAGGAAGGGGAATTTTAATAAAGATACATTTTTAGTCACCCTTTTCTCGATTATTTTATTATCATAACAATTCCATCGTCTTTATCTATTGGAATTATGTTATATTGAATTTTATTATCTTCTAAATACTCCCAAAATCAAATCATTTTTTCTTTGAATTTTATAACATCATCAACGATAATAATTCCACCATCACTCACTTTATTCCATACAAGTTCTAGAAAATCTTTTGTTCTTCTTTTCATTCCATCAATAAATACAAAATCATATTTTTCTTCTAAAGCGGGAATAATATCCAGAGCATTTCCATTGATAGCGTGAATATTTTCTGATACTCACGCTGTTTTAAAATTTTCAAGAGCACTGTCGTAAGAGAGTTTTGAAAATTCAATCGTTGTAAGTTTTCCTCAGGTATTTTTTAACTCGAGTGCAAAATTGATGGCACTGTATCAATTTGCAGTTCCTATTTCGAGCATATTTTGAGTTTTTTGAATTTTGATGAGATCTCTTAAAAAACGTGCATTTACTTCTGAAATATTCGGAATTTCGTTTTCTATTCCGTGTTTTTTTAAATTTTGTAAAAAAATATCAATGTTCATTTTTTGGCTTTATTATTTAATATGTAAGAATATAAAAATAAAAAAAAAGAAGTCAAGCTTGAAAATATATGAAAAAATTTGCTTTTTTAGAGATTATTTATTATAATGGAGCTGTTTTATTTATCTAATTAATATATAATTATGAATGCAATTACAAAAACTTCTTATGGAGTAGCTGGTATCGTATTAAGTTCAATCGCAAATCTAAGCGCATTAGCTTCTGATCCAACCTGAACTTTTTGAGTAAATAAGGCTTCTACTACCAGTCAAAATTTAGAAAATAGACCTCTTTCAGAAGCAGTTCAATATTATGTTAACTTTTTAATGACTTTCCTATATTTAGTTGCAGTACTATATGCTTTATGGGGAGGGTTTCTTATCTTAACTGCTGGTGGAGAAGATGAGAAAGTTAAAAAGGGGAAAACTATACTTATTCAATGAGGACTTTGATTACTCGTTATCTGGTTAGCTGGAACCATCGTAAAATGGATTCTATCAGTTTTGGTTTCATAATCATAATTATTTACAAAAAAAACTTTGGAAATTCCAAAGTTTTTTTTATTGTTAAAAATTTTCATCCTCATATTCATCTTCTTTTCTTCATTGTGTCAGTCCACATACTCAAAATCAACTGAGAAATCAAAGTCATAATGAGTAGAGTATGATGAGAGCACTTGCTTTTGGTCAAAATGGACTGTAGAGAGTATATGAAAATATAGTATTTTGAAAATAAAGAATCATTCCTCCCATTACTCAAATAGCAATAAGAGTAAAATAAATATTTTTTGACATAATTTTATATTTAAAATTAAAATTTGTATCATTATAAAAACAAATCCTAATTTTCAAAATAAAAAATTAGAATTTTTGAGACTTTTGAATATAATCTTTTCAAATTTAATTTTTAAATATTTTTTGTATGTATAACCACAGAGAAATAGAAAAAAAATGGCAAGAGTTTTGGGAAAAAAATAAGACATTTAAAACTGAAAATATATCAAATAAGAAAAAATTTTATGCACTCGATATGTTTCCATATCCTTCTGGAGCGGGACTTCATGTTGGGCATCCAGAATGATATACAGCCAATGATATCATATCAAGATATAAACATGCAAAAGGGTTTCATGTTCTTCATCCAATGGGATGGGATGCTTTTTGACTTCCAGCAGAAAATTACGCAATAAAAACAGGAACACATCCAAAAATTACTACGGCTCAAAATATTGCTACTTTTAAAAAACAAATTAGCTCACTTGGATTTTCATATGATTGGGAGAGAGAAATTGATACGACCAATCCAAAGTATTATAAATGGACACAATGGATTTTTGCAAAGATGTTTGAAAAATGACTTGCTTATGAACAAGATTTGCCGATAAATTTTTGTCCAAGCTGTAAGACTTGACTTGCTAATGAGGAAGTACTTTCTAACGGAAGTTGTGATAGGTGTGGAACTCAAGTTGAAAAGAAAAAGATCAGACAATGGGTACTGGCTATTACAAAATATGCCGATAGACTTTCTTCTGATGTAGAAGATTTAGATTGGCCAGAGGGGATTAAAGATATGCAAAGAAAATGGATTGGAAGAAGTGAGGGGGCCGAATTTGAAATGAAAAAACTATGAGATGACTCAAAATCTATCAGAGTATATACCACCAGAATTGATACGGTATTTGGAATGACCTATGCAGTGATAGCTCCTGACCATAAAGATATTGCTGATTTTATCACTGAAGAGCAAAGAAGTGTTTGTGAAAAATATATTCAAGATTCAAAAAATAAATCAGATTTAGATAGAACCGGTACAAAAGAAAAAACTTGAGTATTTTCTGGAAGTTATGTGATAAATCCATTTAATAATGAAAAAGTTCCTGTTTATATAGGAGACTATGTTTTAGGAAATTACTGAACGTGAGCTCTGATGGCCGTTCCTGCTCATGACGAAAGAGATTTTGAGTTTGCAAAACAACATAATCTTCCAATTTTACCGGTTGTGTTTTCTCCAGAGTATAAAAAAATATTTTTACAATGAGATAAAGAGGCTCTTTTAGAGTATGAAAAAAAGGTATTTGGTGATTTTAAAATATATGCGGAAGACGGGTATATTATAGGAAATGCAGCAAAAAATATTTCTGATGTAGGAGAATATTTTTATCCAAAAAATAATAAAGACATTACAGATGAAAATGTGGTATTTATATCTTCTAGTGAAGCCAGAGAATTATTTATAAAATTTGCTCAAGAAAAAGGTTTTTGAGAAAGAAAGGTAAATTATAAACTTAGAGATTGGCTTTTTTCTCGTCAAAGATATTGGGGGGAACCAATTCCTCTTATTCATTTAGAAAAAGAAGACTTAAAAAAGATTCCTCATATAGAAGATATTTCCCAAGCAACAGATATCAATTTGGCCTATATCCTAAAAAGAAATCCACTTCCGTGAGAAGAGGTGTGTGATACGATGACATGTCATGGAAAAGT
Organism: Candidatus Altimarinota bacterium; assembly: GCA_024710565.1. Classification (GTDB taxonomy): domain Bacteria; phylum Patescibacteriota; class Gracilibacteria; order BD1-5; family UBA6164; genus UBA7396. The sequence goes on from JANJUN010000053.1 coordinate 18,519, forward strand.
GAGGGAACTTATAATTGGAGGAAAGGTATTTTCTAAAATTTATGATGGAATTTATACAAAAATAGTAGTTGATTATAGACTTCCTCTTGAACTTCCAGAAGTAGATAAATATGAACCATCTCCAGATGGTCAATCACCACTTGCGAGAGTTCCTGATTTTGTACATGTGAAATTAGCTGATAATTTAATGTGAAAAAGAGAAACCAATACTATGCCTCAATGGGGAGGAAGTTGTTGGTATTATCTTAGATTTATGGATAGGGAAAATGAACAAGAATTAGTGCAAAGTGAAGTGGAAAAATACTGGGGAAGTGTAGATTCTTATGTCGGGGGGGCAGAACACGCTGTTTTACATCTTTTGTATGCAAGATTTTGGCATAAATTTTTGTATGATATCGGTGTAGTTTCCACCAAAGAACCATTTGCAAAATTGAGAAATCAAGGGATGATTTTGGCGTTTGCGTATGAAAATAAAAATGGAGGACTTATTTCTAATGATTTAGTTACGGAAAAGGATGGGAAATTTTTCCATAAAGAAACCGGAGAAGAACTCAATCAAATCATAGCAAAAATGTCTAAATCTCTCAAAAATGTAGTCAATCCAGATGATATCGTTCAAGAATACGGAGCCGATACTCTTAGGCTCTATGAGATGTATATGTGTGATTTTAAAGATTCAGCTCCATGGGATCCTAAAAATATTATTTGAGTGAGAAGATTTTTGGATAAAGTTTGGAATATTTTTGAAACTTGAAAAACTGGAGAAGATGATAAAGCAGCGATGAAACTGCTTCATAAAACCATAAAAAAAGTCTGAGAAGATATCGAAAATTATAAATTTAATACCGCTATTTCTCAGATGATGATTTTGGCTAATTATGGAACTCCAAAAGATGAAGTATTAAAAAAAGAATGGACAGAAAAGTTTGTGCTTCTCTTGCATCCATTTGTTCCTCATTTTGCTGAAGAATTATGGCAAAAACTAGGATATACTAAAAGTATTTTTTTCTCTGATTGGCCAGAATATGACCAAAAACTTGTTCTTGATGATGAAGTTATTATTTGAGTTCAAGTACTTGGAAAATTGAGATGAGAATTAGCTATTCATGTATCTGAAAGTAAAGAAGTAATTCTGACAAAAGCAAGAGAACTTGAATCTGTTGCGAAATGGATCGAAGGAAAAGAAATCGTAAAAGAAATTTATGTTCCTTGAAAAATAGTAAATATTGTTGTGAAATAAAGTATGAAAAAAATCTTAGTATGACTTTCCTGATGAGTTGATAGTGCCGTTTCTGCCTATCTCCTCAAAAAGCAAGGGTATGATGTTACGGCTGGATTTATGATTAACTATCTCGCTCCAGAGTGAGAATATTGTCCAACTCTTGAGGATATTGAAGTAGCAAAAGAGGTTGCGGCTTATTTAGACATACCATTTTTTACTTTTGATTATATTGATGAATATGAAAAAAAAGTATTGAATTATATGTATGAGGGGTACAAAAATGGGATTACTCCCAATCCAGATATTATGTGTAATAGTGAGATAAAATTTAAAATTTTTCTTGATGAAGCATTGGCTCATGGTTTTGATAAAGTAGCTACTGGGCATTATGCTCAGATAGAAGAAAAAAATGGAATTTTTTACCTCAAAAAATGAATTGATAAAAATAAAGATCAATCGTATTTTTTAGCGTGACTTTCTCAGTATCAACTTTCAAAATCAGTCTTTCCGATAGGACATTTAGAAAAAAGTGAAGTAAGAAAAATCGCACTTGAGGCAGGACTTCCCAATGCAACTCGTAAAGACAGTCAAGGGATATGTTTTGTCGGGAAGGTAGATCTTTCTGATTTTTTGGAAAAAAAGATTGAGCATAAAGTGTGAAATATCGTGGATACTTCTGGAAAAATTCTTGGTCAACATAAATGAGTATTTTATTATACCATTGGACAGAGAAAATGACTCGATATTGGGGGATTAAAGCAACCAGTATTTGTCGTAAAAAAAGATTTAGAAAATAATATTTTAGTCGTTGGAACGAGTCAAGATATGGATTTATTTCAAGATGAACTGGTGATAAAAAATATACATTTTCTTTCACAGCCAGTTTCATTTCCTTTTTCTGGAAAAGCAAAAATTAGATACAGACAAGACGATCAAGGTTGTGAAATTTTTGAGGAAAAATGAGAAAAATATAGAGTAAAGTTTAAAGAAAAACAAAGAGCCATAGCTTCTGGACAAATCTGTGCTCTATATGATGAAAATGATTTTCTCATTATGAGCGGTATAATAGAGTAAAATAAAAATCCCGAAAGGGATTTTTATTTTACTTCAACAGTATGGGGAGATTTTTTTTCAGGAATTGGTTTTCCATTATAAACTCTTTCTTTTTCTTTTTCTTCAGGTGTTTGTTTTAAAATTTCCAAAGTAGTTATAATATTTAAGCTTCATCAATTTATAATTTTAGCATTTGTAAGTCTTTCTTTAATTTTTATATTTTCTATTAGACTATTATTCGAATCTAATAGAGCATATCAATTTCAATTAATAACTCTATTTTCATTTACTTTTACTCAAATTTTTTCATAAATTTTTGAAAACAGCTTTATAAATTCTTTTTTAAATTTATTTTTTTCCAGTCAATCACTTTCAAATCAATTTTTCAAATCAATTTTTTTTGATAGAGGAGGATATCAAGCTATATTCGTATTTATATTATCAATTATTTTTTGTAGGTCATTTTGGTTTATATTAGTGATTCATAAGTTATCAAGGAAATTCATAGTATCTCTTACTTTTTCATCTCTAGCTTTTATTTCATCTTTTCCTGCTTCCAGAAGCTCTTTCATTTCAAGATCAAA
>JANJUN010000034.1 GCA_024710565.1 Candidatus Altimarinota bacterium
TGCACCATATTTTATAGGATTTTTTGTCCCGGGAGAAGAAGAAGTAATAAAAATATGAAGTGAAATAGTTCGTATTTCAGCACTATTTTTTGGACTTATAGGAATTCAAATGTCTCTTAATGGAGTACTCAGAGCTATAGGAAAAACACAAATTCCAATGTTTATAACGATATTATGACAATGGGTAATTAAACTTCCACTTGCATATATTTTAGCTCATTATACCTCACTTGGAATGCACTGAATTTGGTGGTCAGAACCAATTACTTCCATTATTATATGTATTATAATGTTTATTATTATATCAAAAGTAGATTGGTCAAAATCAAATATGACCAAAGAGGAACAAACAGAAAAACAAATTATTGAAGAAAGTATTATCGAGGAACCAATAAAAGATTTTTAAAATAAAAAGCAAATTTTATAAAAAAAATTTGCTTTTTATTTGGCTTTCACTATACTAAAACCCGTTAGCACTACTCCTTGATTGTGTAATTCTAGTATGGGGTAGGGCATTTTTTGTGTATTTTAACATATAATTTGATTTCGAATGCAAAAAGAAACAAGTAAAAAATGTGCAGAAGTAGGAAGTTTGTATGAAATAGCGGGAAGACACTATTTTACAGATGATACTTCGGTAGCTTGAGTTCCAGACTTACTAGAAGTACAATTGGACTCATATAAAACATTTTTAGAAAAATGAATTGACGAAGCTTTTAGAGAAATTTTCCCTATTAGTGACTTTTCTGGGGAAAGAATTGATATTTATTATAAAGGATACTTTTTGGAAGAACCAAAATATGACGCTGAAACTTGTAAAAAGAAAAATTTAAACTTTGAAGCTCCTTTAAAAGTGAGACTTGAAATGCTCAATAAAGAAACTGGAGAAATAAAAGAACAAGATGTATATCTTGGTTGAGTTCCTCTTATGACCAATACAGCTTCATTTATTATAAATGGGATTGAAAGAGTTATTGTTTCTCAAATTATTAGATCAACGGGTATTTTCTTTACTTCATGAGAAGAAGGATTTGCTTTAAAAATAGTTCCTGCAAAAGGTTCTTGGTTTGAAATTGATATAGAAAAAAAATGAATTATTAACGTAAAAATTGATAAAAAAAGAAAACTTCCTATCTCAATTCTTTTAAGAGCATACGGACTTGAAAGTAATGCTGAAATACTCGATACATTTAAAGAATTATGAGATGACGTAATTGGTCAACATATTTCTCCAACATTAGAAAAAGATAAAACAAAAACGAGAATCGAAGCACTTCACGCTATTTATAAAGTGTTAAGACCTGGAGATCTTGCTACTGATGAAAGAGTAGAAGAGTTATTTAAAAATACATTCTTAGATGAAAAAAGATTTGATCTTTGAGAAATCGCAAGAATGAAAATAGAAAAAAAACTTGGAATTAAAACAAAATACAATTCTGAAACAGGAAAATTTTTATCTATTGAAGAACTCGTAAAATCTTTAAAGTATTACCTAAACCTTAGAAATGGGGTAGAAGGATACGTAGTAGATGATATTGACCACTTAGAAAACAGAAGAGTAAGATCAGTTTGAGAACTCGTTCAAGATAAAATCAAAGTAGGTCTTACGAGAATGGAAAGAATTGCAAAAGATAGAATGACGATTGTTGAACTCGAAGACGCAACACCAGGTACATTTATCAACTCAAGACCATTTGTTGCTATTTTAAAAGAATTTTTCTCTTCTTCACAATTATCTCAATTCATGGATCAAACCAATCCTTTATCTGAAATGGCGCATAAAAGAAGAATTTCAGCTTTAGGACCTGGATGACTTACCAGAGAAAGAGCTTCGTTTGAAGTTCGTGATGTTCACCCAACGCAATACGGAAGAATCTGTCCAATTGCTACACCAGAAGGACCAAATATCGGTCTTGTATTACACTTAGCATCATACTCAAAAGTAGATAAATATGGATTTATTTTGACTCCATTTAGAAAAGTTCAACATACCGTTAAAAATGATGGAAAAGAAGCAATAAATAGAATTGCTTTAAATGACATAACTGACGAAAAAGGAAAAGTAATTGTGGAAGATAAAGCATATATTACAAAAGAAATGGCTGAAAAATTGAAAAAAGAAGTATCTCTTAAAGAAATTGAAGTAAGATGATTTTTAACTGGAGATTATGATTATTTTGATGCTCATCAAGAAAGAGCTTTAGTTATCGCTGAAGCAAACTCTGAAATCGATGCTTTTGGAAACTTTACCAAAACTAGACTTTGAGCTCGTTCGAATTCAGAACCAACTCTTTCTTACGTAAGACAAGTAACACATATCGATATTTCTCCAAAACAAATCATGTCGATTGATACTTCACTTCTTCCTTTCTTAGAGCATGATGATGCGACGAGAGCAGAAATGGGTACGAACATGATGAGACAAGCCGTTCCACTTGTGAGACCAGAAAGTCCATATGTAGGAACTGGTATGGAAAGAATCGTATGAGAAGGAACTGGATATGTTATTAAAGCAAGAGAATCAGGAGAAGTTATCTGAGTAGATGCAAAACATATTACGGTAATGTATGATAATGGAGAGAAAGTTATTTATGAACTCAGAACGTATAAAAGATCAAATCATGATGAACTTATTCACCAAAGACCAAAAGTTTCTCATGGTCAAAAATTTGAAAAAGATACTATCTTAGCTGATGGACAATCAATTGATAATGGAGAACTTGCTATTGGTAAAAACTTAAGAGTAGCATATATGCCATGGAATGGGTATAACTATGAAGATGCGATTATTATTTCTCAAAAATTAATGCAAGATGATGTATTTACATCTATCCATATTAAAGAATATTCTCTTGATGTAAGAGAAACGAAACTCGGACCTGAACAAACTACTGATGATATTCCAAATGTATCACTCAATAAATTAAAAGATCTTGATGTAGATGGTATTATCAGAGTTGGAGCTTATGTAGAATGAGGGGATATCCTTGTTTGAAAAATTACTCCAAAATGAGAACAAGAATTATCTCCAGAAGAAAGATTACTCAGAGCTATTTTCTGAGATAAATCAAAAGATGTTAAAGACTCTTCACTCAGACTTCCTTCAGGGCAAGGTGGAAAAGTTATTGATGTTCAAATTTTAAAAAGAGAACTTGGAGACAATCTTCCAACTTGAGTATTTAAACAAGTGAAAGTATTTATTGCTCAAACAAGAAAAATAGAAGTATGAGATAAAATGGCCGGAAGACACGGAAATAAATGAATCGTTTCTAGAATCGTTCCAGTAGAAGATATGCCATTTATGGCGGATGGTACTCCAGTAGATATTATCTTAAATCCACTCTGAGTAGTATCTCGTATGAACATCGGACAAATTCTTGAAACTCACCTTGGGGCAGCAGCTAAAAATCTTGGTATAAAAGTAGCTACTCCAGTACTCAATGGTATTAGACTGGAAAAAATTTCAGAACTTATGGAACAAGCCGGGTTAGAAGCCGATGGAAAAGTACAACTCTTTGATGGTATGACAGGGGAAGCATTTAAAGAAAGAACTACGGTTTGAATCAAATATATGTTAAAACTTCACCATTTAGTAGAAGATAAAATTCATGCAAGATCGGTTGGTCCTTACTCAATGGTAACACAACAACCACTTGGGTGAAAGGCTCAAAACGGATGACAAAGATTCTGAGAAATGGAGGTTTGGGCACTCGAAGCATATGCTGCGTCAAATATACTACAAGAAATGATTACTATTAAATCAGATGACGTTGCCGGAAGGACCCAAGCTTATGAAGCTATTGTAAAAGGAGCAACGATTAAAAAACCAAATATTCCTGAATCATTCAACGTATTAATAAAAGAATTACAAGCAATTGCTCTCAATATCGAATTACTTGATAGAGAAGAATTACAACAAAAAGAAGAATCAATTAGAAGCAGATATGAAGAAGTATTAAAACTTGAATGAACGGCAGATTTAGATTTCTCTAAAGAAGAAAGTGAATAGATAGCTTATAGAAAAAAAGGAAAGTTATTATATTATTAAAAATATCTTTAACTTTCTCTCTTAGGCTTTTAACTTATAACTAAAAAAATATGTTTGATAAAAATCTTGATAATTTCTTAAATGATAAAATTACAGATTTTTCTGAGATTTCAAAAAATATTTGAAAAACAGATATTACGAAAGGAAAAAATCTTGACAATCTTGCTTGAATCTCTCTTTCAATTGCAAGTCCAGAACAAATAAGAGCTCTATCATACGGAAAAGTTCTTATTTCTGAAACTATAAACTATAGAACTCAAAGACCAGAAAGAGGATGACTCTTTTGTGAACAAATCTTTGGACCAAGAAAAAACTATGAATGTGCTTGTGGAAAATATAAAAGAATCAGATACAAAGGAATTGTATGTGAAAGATGTTGAGTAGAAGTGACTAAATCTTCAGTAAGAAGAGAAAGAATGGCTCATATTGACCTTTATACTCCAGTTGCGCATATTTGGTTTTTAAAATCAGTTCCTTCAAGAGTTGGTTTACTTCTTGATTTACCGGTAAAAAAATTAGAACAAGTAGTATATTTCGCTTCGTATATCGTTACTGATGTATATGAAGATAAATTAAAAGAAACCTTAAAAAGTTTAGAAGATACGTATAAAGTTTCAAAAGCAGAAATGCAAAAAGATCTTCAAAAAGAACTCAATGATCTTAGAATTAGAAAAGAATCTGGAGAAATAAAAGAAAAAGAGTTCAATGTTCAAGAAGCAATTCTTATGAAAAAAATTGATACTCTTACCGAAGAATTTGAAGATCTGAGAATGAAATTAAAAATGCTCGTTGTATGAGAAGTTATTTGAGAACTTGACTACAGAGTATTAAAAGAAAAATTTCCTCATGTATTTAATGGAGGAACTGGAGCTGAATATTTAAAAAAATTACTCGAAAGAATTGATCTAGAACAATTTATTCAACAAGAGCAAGATGAACTGAGAAAAGCAAGTCAAATGAAGAAAAAGAAAATTTTACAAAAAATTAAACTCGCTTCAAATTTGCTCAAATCTGGACAAAGACCAGAATGGTTTATCCTAGAAGCTCTTCCAATTATTCCACCAGACCTAAGACCGATGATACAACTTGATGGTTGAAGATTTGCTTCTTCTGATCTTAATGACCTTTATAGAAGAGTAATTAACAGAAATAACCGTCTGAAAAAATTGATGGAACTTGGTGCTCCGGAAGTAATCTTAAAAAATGAAAAAAGAATGCTTCAAGAATCAGTAGATATGCTTATCTCTGGTGAAACAAGAACCAATAGATCAGGATTTGTTTCAGCAAATAAAAAAGCTCTCAAATCTTTAACAGAAGTATTAAAAGGGAAACAAGGACGTTTCAGACAAAATCTTCTTGGAAAACGTGTGGATTATTCATGAAGATCTGTAATCGTTGTTTGACCAAAACTTAAAATTGATGAATGTGGTTTACCAAAAACTATGGCTTTAACTTTATTTAAACCATTTGTTATAGGAAAACTTATTGAAGATGGTGTGGTTTATAATGTAAAACATGCTGAAAAAATTATCGAAGAATCTGGAAAAATTGTTTGGGATGCACTTGATGAAGTAATCGAAGGAAAATATGTTTTATTAAACAGAGCTCCAACACTTCATAGACTTTCTATTCAAGCATTTAAACCAGTACTGATTGATGGGAAAGCGATTCAACTCCATCCATTAACTTGTACGGCATTTAATGCGGATTTCGACTGAGATCAAATGGCAGTTCACCTTCCTATTACTCATGCAGCTCAAAAAGAAGCAAGAGAACTTATGGTAACTTCTAAAAACTTACTATCACCAGCTTCAGGAGAACCTATCGTTGCTCCTTCTCAAGATATGATTTTAGGATGTTATTATCTCACTCAAGTAGCTGATAATGCTGCATGAACTGGTCAAGTATTTGCCTCTAAATATGATTTAGAACAAGCATATGATGCAAAAGCAGTAGAATTAAGAGCTTTAGTAAGAGTAAGATTAAACGGACAAATTATTGAAACTACTTATGGAAGATTACTCTTTAATGAAATCGTTCCTGAAGGACTTCCTTTTGTAAATGAAGTATTGAAAAAATGAGTGATTAAAAGAATATTAGCTGAATCATTTGAAAAACTTGGATCTGAAGTTACCGCAAAATTTGTAGACAGTATTAAAAATTTCTGATATAAATATGCAACTATTTCAGGACTTTCTATTTCTGCTTTTGATATGATTTCACCAGAAAATAAAAAAGATTTATTAAAATCTGCTGATGAAAAAGTGAAATATATTCAAAAGAAATATTGGAATGGTTTCTTAACAGAAAATGAAAAATATTCACAGTCTATTTCTATTTGGGCGGAAGTAAAAAAAGTGATAGAATGAGAAATGAAAGGACTTTTCACAAAAGAAAATCATATTTTCAACTTTATTGACTCTGGAGCGAGATGAAATCGGTGAAATGTGACACAATTATGTGGTATGAAATGACTCGTTGCTTCTACTTCTGGTAAAACTATTGAACTTCCAATTAAATCTACTCTGAAAGAATGATTTTCTACTCTTGAATATTTTATTGCAACACATGGTTGAAGAAAAGGGAAATCTGATACGGCTCTAAAAACAGCTCAATCAGGATACCTAACAAGAAGACTTGTGGATGCGGCACAAAATATTATCGTAAAAGAAGATGATTGTCATACTGTTCACTATAAAGAAATATTAAGAAATGATAAAAAATCATCATTTTCTGAAAGTTTTGAAGATAGAATTTATGGAAAAACTCTCGCTTCTGATATAAAAGATACGAAATGAAAAGTAGTAGTAGCATCAGGAACCACGATTGATAAAAAAATTATTGATATCATTACTGAATACAATATAGAAAAAGTAAATATTCGTTCGGTTCTTACTTGTGATACTGAAGGTTGAGTATGTAAAAAATGTTATGGACTTGATTTAGGTTTGAATAAATGAGTAGAAGATGGAACTCCAGTTTGAGTAATTGCTGCGCAATCCATCGGAGAACCTGGAACTCAATTAACGATGAGAACGTTCCACTCAGGATGAGTAGCACAAGCTGGATGAGATATGACTCAAGGTTTGGCAAGAGTTGAAGAATTGTTCGAAGCAAGAATTCCTAAAAATCCAGCAGTTATTTCTGATTTAGAAGGAACTGTTGAAATCATTTCATCTGAAAAATATAATACTATAAAAGTTACCGCATTAGAACTTCATGAAAATGAATATTTCTTTGCAGGAGATTATGAGATTTTAGTAAAAGAATGAGCAAGTGTGAAAGAAAAACAAGTACTAGCAAAATCTAAAAAAGATAAATCAAAAGTAGTGGCAACCGTAGCTTGAATAGTAAAAAAAGTAGAAGATGGTATGATCGTTGTAAAAGATGAAATTTATAGAACTTCAAGTTTTGATATAGAACAAGGAATTACTCCTTTAGTAAGTAATGGAGTAAAAGTAGTAAAATGACAAAAATTAACCGAAGGTCATATCAATCTTGCAAGACTTATGGAAGTTGCTGGAATACTAAAAACTCAAGAATATATTGTTGAAGAAATTAAATCTATTTATGCTTCACAATGACAAACAGTAAATTCAAAACATATTGAATTGATTGTAAGACAAATGTTTTCAAGAGTAAGAATTTTAGATAAAGGGGATAGCGAATTCTTCCCATGAGATATCGTTGATATTATCAGATTTAAATCTGAAAATGATAGACTTCTTTCAGAAGGTAAAAAAACAGCAATTGCTGAAAGATTACTTCTTGGTATTACAAAAATTTCTCTTTATACTGAAAGTTGGTTATCTGCTGCGTCATTCCAAGAGACAGTAAGAGTACTCGTAGAAGGATGAGTAAGCGGAAAAATCGATAAATTGAAAGAATTAAAAGAAAACGTAATTATTTGAAGACTCATTCCTGCCGGAAAACAATATAGAAAAATCAATGGATTAGAACTCGAAAGTGATTTTGAAGAAGATGTTTATTTTGATAGAAATGAAGACGGAATAGATGTTGGAGAATTTCATTTAGAAGAAGTTGCTATGGATATGGAACACGAAAGTGATTTTTAATATTAAAAACTTAAAAAAGATAGAATATAAGGTATTCTATCTTTTTTATTTTCATTTTTTTTAATGAAAAAGGTATTTTTTTGCATTCTACAAGAAAATATGTTACCATAAAGAGGATTTATTTTCTATTATATAATATGGAACAAAACAATAACTCTCTTGAAAAAACTCAAACTCAAAAACCTACTCTTTCCCAAGAAGAAGCGAATAAAAAATGACAAGAAGCTTCAAATAAAATAAAAGATATCAGAGAGGCTGAAAGACTGGATTCTATGAAAGATGAACTTCAAAAAATTGGAAAAATCACTTCAAATAATCCTAAAGCGAGTTTTTTATTTTCTGATAAAAACG
>JANJUN010000007.1 GCA_024710565.1 Candidatus Altimarinota bacterium
ACATTACGAAAAATTAAAAAAACCTTATGGAATTATAATTCATGACCATATGCTGAAATTTCATAATAATGACATAAGAAAACAAATAACAAAAGAACTTTTAGACTAATCTAAAAGTTCTTTTGTTATTTTCTCTACTTCCACTGATTCTATTTTATTATCTATAACATTTTTAATTTTTAAGACTAAATATGTTTGTATCTTTTCACTTTCAAATCATTCTCAAGAAAGTTCTTTTTCTAGTATTTCTCCAGACTCTGGAAATCTTTCGAGTTCTTCAGTGATAAAATAATTGAGTGTTGTCGCATAATAATCTTTTTCATCGAGTCCTAAATTTTCAAACCTTACTTCTAATTCATCGAGTAAATCTTCAAAAATGATACTAGGATCTACTTCATATTTATTTTCAACTATTTTTCTTATTTCATCTTTTTCTTTATCGTATTCATCCCTAATATCACCAAAAACTTCTTCTATAATATCTTCTAAAGTTACCAGCCCTGCTACTCATCCGTACTCATCAAGTACAATAGCAAGGTGCTTACGAGAATTTTTAAATATTTCTAGAAGCTTATCAATCGGATGATTGAGAGGAATTTTTATTGCTTTATCAAGATTTTTTAAATCAGAAAGTTTAAGACTTCCATTTCATTTTTTTTGTTCACTAATAAGAAATCTCAGGTTTACGACGTATCAAATATTATCAATAGTTTCAGTATAAACAGGAATTCTTGAGTGAGTATGCTCCAAAACAAAATCAAGTGCTTCTTCTACGGTAAAATCGATATCAAGCGCATCGATATTTACTCTTGGAGTAATAATTTCTTCTACCGTAATATCTGAAAATTCCAGCATATTTTTAATTTTCTCATGCTCTCCAGCTTAAAAAACTCCATCTTCTCTTCCCATATCAATAAACGCCTCTATTTCTTCATCAGTGATTTGAGAGATTTTTCATTTTCCGGTAGTAAGTTTAATAACTCATTCCATAAAATATATAATAGGGGAAAGAATTATAATAATTACTTTATAAAAGTTGGAAACTAGCAAAGCTATTTTTTCAGCATTTTTTGTTGCATAACTTTTGGGAACTATTTCTCAAAACATCAAAAGTAAAAAAGTAATAATTCAAGTGGAAGCTCATACAATGAGGGCCTCATCAAAAGTAGAAGCTTTTGAAACAGTAATTGCAAATTGAGTTGCTAAAGCTGCAATATAAACATTTACAAGATTATTTCAAATAAGTATAGTGATAAGAACTTTATCATTCCTATCTTTAAGATATCTAAGAGCTTTTGCTCAAAATTTATTTTGTTTTAAAAGTGAATCTATTTTATGTTCTGGAAGACTCATAAGAGCTATTTCAGAAGCAGAAAAAAATGCTGAAAATAAAAATAAAATAAGAAAAATAATTATAAGTGTGGGGTCCATAAGAAAGATAAAAATAATGAAAATCTGAACCATTGTATACATTTTTATTTTTTTTCAAATTTATTTCAATGAAATGGTGCGGATTTTTGACAAGAATAAAAAAATATGTTACTCTATATCGGAATTTAATTTTTAATTTCAAAAAGTATGACTCTAAAAAAAATAAACCTTTCTGCACTCAATGCAAACACAAGCGCTCCAACGCAAGGTATATCAGAACCCATCGCTCCTACAAGCGCTCAAGAAGCATGAGAAGCCCCTCTTTCTAAACCTATAAAACTCATATCAAAAGAGGAAAAAACATCTCCTGTTTGAGTGGTTGATGAAACCCCAAGCACACAAAAAAAGATTTCTCTCAAAGATCTTAAAAAATCTTATACTCAAAGCGTATCTGCGGTATTGAAAAATACTTCTGAAACTCCCCTTAAAAGTGAAGTTATCACACCAACAGCAGTTGAAGAAATCAAAACAACGAATATGCAAGAACCATCAATTCCTGAGTCAAATATACTTATACTAGAAGAAAGTATTGATACAACTCAAACACTCAATGTTATTGGTGAAACTCTAGAAACTATTTCCTGAGAAGTAACTCCAAAGAGTGAAGAAAATACTCAAGTAGAAGAAGTATTAACTATTAGTGATGGAGATACGAATTGTAGTATTATAAAAGAAGAAAAAAGTGAAATTTTTTGAAGTTATAAATGATCTTTTTCTCAAAGCAACGAAGAAGTGAGTCCTATTATAGTTGAAGCTCCGGTAACAGAAAAAGAAGAAATTGCTCCTCCTGCTATTGTTTCTCAAGTTATGGAAGAAAGAAAAATAGATCCTGAAAAAACAAATTTAGAAAGGTACGCTGATGGTGAAGAAAAATCAAAAAAAGGAACTAAGAAAAAAATTCTTATTTCATGAATGGTTTGAGTACTTGCTCTTTGAGTTCCTGGTGCTATGTTTCTCCCTTGAGGACTTCTCAAATCAAATGTATTAGAAACTCCCGTAAATACTATAACTGAAACTCAAACTCAAGAAAAAATACAAGAACCAACTCCTCCAACTCCTAGCGAGGAAGTAATTTCCCCTATAGATTTAGAACTAGAAACTAACTCTCTATGAGATGAAACATCTATTGAAGAAGAAATTATTTCTACTATACCAGTAGAAAATACACCGATTGAAGAAGAAATTATCCCTGCTATACCACCAGAAGACACACCAATAATTGAAGTTATTCCTCCTAATGAAATGTGAGGAGAAGTAGCAATAGAAAATAATCAAATATGAAATCCTGAGATTGTCAAAGAAAATGAAGAAGTTGTAGTTGATAATCTGAGAAAAAACACTAAAATGAACCCAAAAGTTCACAATTACTTGCTCGAAAAATATAAAAAATAATCATACTCTTTACTATGCAAAATATCGAAAAAATACCACTCAGAAAAGAAATTCCAGATGTTGTTATGTTTATTAATGAGCTTTTTGATGAGGCTATTAGTAATAATGTGTCTGATATCCATATTGAAACAGCAAAAGATTTTTTACTCATAAGATGTAGAAAAGATGGTGATTTTGAAGTATATGATAAAATTGCTTTAGAACATGTTTCTACTATTGTAACGAGACTCAAAGTACTCGCAAAAGTAAAAATTGATGAAAATAAAAAACCTCAAGATGGAAAAATAGTGTATAAATCTGAAAAACAAGATGAAACTATCGATGTCAGAGTTTCTACTCTTCCTACTATTTTTTGAGAAAAAGTAGTAATGAGAATCTTAAGACAAGATGAAAGTCTCATCAATCTTGAATCTATTGGACTTCACGATATAAATCTCGAAAAAGTAAAAAATGTTTTAAAAAGTAAATACGGAATTATCTTAGTAGCATGACCAACTGGTTCATGAAAATCAACTACTCTTTTTAGTATTTTAAAAAACTTTAATCCTCTGGAATACAATATTTCTACCCTTGAAGATCCAGTAGAGTATAATATTGACTATGTAAATCAATCTCAAATCAAGCCAGAAATTTGATATACCTTTGCATCTGGACTCAGAAGTCTCGTAAGACAAGATCCTGATATCATCATGGTATGAGAAATCAGAGATAAAGAAACCGCACTTTTGTCTATTGAGGCAGCGCTGACTGGGCATTTAGTACTTTCTACGATACATACCAACTCAGCCTCAGCAACTATTCAAAGACTTATCAATATGGGAATTGAACCTTTCTTGATAGCAAGTGCTCTCAAAATGGTTATTTCCCAAAGACTCGTAAAGAAAATTTGTCCTGCTTGTAAAGCCCCTCATCCTATCGATGAATTCACGAAAGCAAAAGTAAAAAAAGAGCTTTCTGATATAATGGAAGCAAGCGATATTGATGAATTAGAGTTTTTCAAATGAAGTGGATGTAGTGAATGTAAACATACCGGATATGTTGGAAGAATGGGGGTACACGAAGTACTTGTACTCTGAGATTATTTAGAAAAAAGTATTCTCGATATGGTAAGTGCGAGTGAGATACACAAGGTTGCTACCAAAGAGTGAATGATAACTATTCTCCAAGATGCTATATTTAAAGCAGCGCTATGAGAAACGACCTTAGAAGAAGCATTTAAACTCATTTAATCTTATGTTTAATTTATTTAAAAAAAAGAAAAAAAATATTGATACCAATCAAGTAAAAGACTTCAATAATATATTAAAAATTATTGAAGATTTTATATTGTTTGAAGAATTTAATAAAGCAGAAAAAGCTATTCAAGAAGTACTACATAAAGAAAATGAGTCTTTTAAATATTATATAGATACTGTTGCCGAAAAAGACAAGAAAGAAGAACTAAAAAATTTTAAAAAGAAAATTTTAAAAATAGAAGCCCTCAAAGAAAAAAATGACACCAAAAAAAGAAAACACGAAATCAATATCAAACAAAGAAAGAAAAAAGAGGAAATAAAGTTTGTAAAACAAAAAACTACTGAGCTCATGAAAACAGCAAATTTTGATGAATCCATAGCTTTAGTAAATAACTTAATAGAAAGAAATCTCAAAGACGTTGATATTCTTAATCTTGGAAATGAACTCAAAAAAAATATTTCCAAAGAAATGGAAAAATACAAACAAAAAAAACAAAAAGAAATCAAAAGAGATGCTTTTAAAGAAGCTCAAGAACTTATCTGAGAAATAGTAACGAGTAAAGAAAATGAAAATACAAAAACACAAAACACATCTTTTCTACAAATTATAAAAAATAAATTTAATTTCTACGGAAGCTTCAAAAAAAGACTCAAAGAAAAAAGACTCATTGATGAAGTAAATCTCCTCTTGCAAAGTCAAAGTGAAAAAGATGAACTTACTGCAAAAGCAAAACTCGCACAAGTGCACTCAGGGATTTCAAGAGAAATTTATAGAGAAAAAATAAGTGGTTATGAAATATATGGAAAAATTATGTGAGCCGATAAAATATCTGGTGATAGTTTAGGCTTTCATAAATGAAAAAATGATACTACTTTTTTTATTTGAGATGCTACCTGACATGGTATTCGTGCTTGATTTATTATATCACAACTCAACAAAAAGTTCCATGAACTTGCTGGAACGGTATGATTAGCAGATATCTGTCTTGCTATCAACAATTCTCTCAAACAAGAGCTCAAAAGTGGAAATTTTATCACCTCTATATTTTTTCATCTAACTAAAAACAAACCCAATTCTCTTGAATTTATATGAATGGGACACGAACCAATTTTTGTTTTTAGAAAAGCAACTGGAACGGTAGAAAAAATTATTCCTTGATGACTCGCTGCTTGAATCAGACTCATAAAAGATGTATTTCAAATAAAGACAAAAGAAATCATATTTCATGATGGAGATATACTTATCACCTATACGGACTGAATTGTCGAAGCAAAAAATGAGTTTTGAGAAATGTACTCTATCGATAGAGTAGCAAAAAAATTAGAGGAATTTGGAAGAAATGGGAAAAATACACTCGAGGATATTTATAAAAAATTTATTGATGATCTCAAAAAATTTACCGGAGGAAAAGCAAACTATAGCGATGACGTAACACTACTATTACTCAAAAGAGATAAGAATAAAGATATCTTAGAAGGTCAAGACGTAGAAAACCTTATCCAAAAGGAATGAATAGAAAAAAAATATAGAAAAAAAATAACTGGAAAATCTCTCGAAGAAGTAAGAGAGGAAATACTCAGAATTCAAAAAGAAAATTCTCTCAAAAATATCATTAGATCTCTTGATATACTCTACAAAACTGGGGAATTACCAAAATTAAAAATGGATTGTATCAGGTACATAAAAGAATGATACATTCACAAAAAAATCAACTTTTATCTCAAAAAAGCGCTCGATAATGAAAATGCATTTAAAATCGGACAAAAAAATAAAAAAATGCAGGATAAATACAACGTACTCAAAGAATTACTAAAAAAATGAGATTATGAAACCGTGATTAGTGAATGTTCGAGTATCATTTCTAAAAATGGAAATATATAAAATAGTATCTTAAAAATGAATCAATAATAATTATTCACTCTTATG
>JANJUN010000070.1 GCA_024710565.1 Candidatus Altimarinota bacterium
AAAAAAATTACCAAAAAATCTTTAAGAAAACATATTTGAATCGTTATGCAAGATAATAGTTTATTTAACACTACGATAAAAAATAATCTTTTATTTGCCAAAGCTGACGCAACTGAAAAAGAAATAATAGAGGCGCTGAAAAAGGCCAAAGCTGATTTTGTTTTTAAACAAAAAAATGGAATACATACTGAAATCGGAGAAAGGTGATTAAAACTCTCCGGTTGAGAAAAACAAAGACTCAACATCGCAAGAATTTTTTTGAAAAACCCTGAAATACTGATACTTGATGAAGCAACTTCAGCACTCGATAATAAAACCGAAGTAGAAATACAAAATTCTCTTGATGAACTGATTTCTTGAAAAACTTCCATCATTATAGCTCACAGACTTTCTACCATAAAAAAAGTGGATAGAATATTGGTACTAGAAAATGGAAAAATAGTAGAGATAGGAAATTATGAAGAACTTTTAGCAAAAAAAGGAAAATTTTTCCAACTCGCAAATCCTGACAAAATGGTGATGAATTAAAATCACCTTTTTTTTGATTTACTCAAAAATATGTGATATAATCTGAGAGATTTAATTATTTAAAGTATATTTATGATTATTAAAGATTTATTATATGCAATTCTTGACAGAACTACTCATGAAAAATATCCAGATATTCACTTAGTAACTTGATATCAACCATTCGTAAGAAATCATAATGGAGAAATCATCAAAATAGAAACTATCATTTTAAATGGGGAAGAAGTTCCATCTCCCATTCTCACCAAAGACATGATAAAAAATATCATTATTGAATTAGCAGGATATAATGGAATGGATAAATTTATGGAAAATTTTGAACTCGATACATCCTATCAATATAAGGAAAATTATAGGTATAGAGTAAATTGTTATATCGATAGTAATGGTTTCAGTATTGCTATGAGAATTATTCCGAGTGATATTCCCACTTTAGAAGATTTAAACTTATGAGATACTATCAAAGAAATGTGTCAAAAATGAAAATGACTTATTCTTGTTACCTGACCAACAGGAAGTTGAAAGTCAACCAATCTAGCTGCCATGATTGATTATATAAATAGTCATTTTAAAAAGCATATCATTACGATAGAGGACCCTGTAGAATTTGCATTTAAAAATAAAGAAAGCCTTATTAATCAAAGAGAAATTTGAAATCATACCAAAGGGTTTGCTGAAGCAATGAGAGCGAGCCTGAGAGAAGATCCAGATATCATCATGATATGAGAGATGAGAGATCCAGAAACTATTAAAGCTGCTATTACACTTGCTGAAACGGGGCATTTAGTATTATCTACTCTCCATACCAATGATACCGTTCAAAGTGTGGATAGAATTATCGATGTATTTCCAACGGGACAACAAGATCAAATCCGTATGCAACTGGCTATGAGTTTGGTGGGAATTCTCTCTCAAAGACTTCTTCCTAGAGTTGATAAAGACGGAAGAGTTCCCGCAAGAGAAATACTTCTTACCAATGATGCTGTAAGAAATCTCATCATTACTGGAAAAACTCATCAACTCTATTCTGTTATTGAAGTTTCTTCTAAGAATGGAATGATTCTTATGGATAAATATCTGTTATTTCTGTATAAAAAATGAATTATTTCTCAAGAAACTCTCTTCTCTTATGTAAGAGATAAAGATGGAGTTGAAATGCTTATAAGTGAATAAATCTATAAAAAATATGAAAGAAATTATAAAAAATGTCGATATCAATTCACCGATACTTTCGTGAATTAAAGAAAAAAAGACAAAACATCAAATGGAAATGCAGCACCTTCAAACAGATGTAGTGAGACAAAATTCACTTCTACATTATTGTGATGTGTTTGAAAAAAGCCCATTTTTTGAAAAAAAAATAGTTCAAAAATGAGCGTTATTATTTGATGAATGAAGTTTTGATAATAATCTCTATATTATAAAAAAATGACTTTTTTCCGTAGAAAAATATACCACCTGAGATAAAACAGATACCAAACAATTAGCGATTTTAAAAAGTGGTGATTTTCTTTGAGAAGCAAGCTTAAGTAAAGATATGTGAAAAAAAGAAGCCCTTATAAAAGCGCTAGAAAAATCTGAAGTATTTCAAATCGATGCAGGAAAAGATATGAAAAAATTTATAGAAGAAAATCCAAGTGTATGATACGATCTCTTAAAACATATTATCATAGAAACTAATGAAAGACTTCTCGAAGCAAATAAACTCATCACCAGTCACCATGAAATAGAAAAAGCTATCAATGCAATGAAAGAAGTCAATGCAAAAAATATTTTTCTCTTAATCGATAAAATAAAAAATATCGTTGATGCTGATTATATCCTTTACTTTGAAAAACACCAAATTATGGAAAGTTTTCTTACTCTTAAATATGACTCAAGATATCCAAATAAGATGCAAGATAAAGTATTTGAAAGATCTGGATATTTTCTCAATCTAGAAGCATTATTTGACGAATGTAATATCAACCAAGAAGATAAAATAGTCATCAATAAACTCAGTATAGGAAACGAAATTTTTGGATATCTTATTTTTTGAAGAGAAAAAAGAACCTTTAGTGGAAGTGATAAAAAAACTTTTTCGAGTCTCTGCAATAGTTTGGCATGAATTATGAAAAAACTTTTTACTGATAAAGAAATAAAAAATAGAATTTATATCGAAGAAATGAAAAAATAGAGAGTTTAACTCCCTATTTTTTTTACCTCAAAATCTAAAAGTGAAGTTCAAAGTTTAAACTTTACTCTGTCTAAAAATCTATCTATAATAAGATAATCGTGATCCATTATCTCTAACTTGAGATACAGTCCCGTTTTATCAAGTCCTTCTCTTTTAGAAAGAATTTCTAATGTATTTATATTCATATCAAAGAGTATATCTGAAAGATTTTTCAAAACTCCAATTTTATTTTCAAAAAGAAAATTGATATCAAAAATAATATTATTCAATTCCTCTCCCTCATAATATGCACTCAGTAGTCTATCTTTTGAAAGTCTATTGAGGGTTTTACAATTTCTATTATGAATAGTAATCACTCCTTTGGAATTGATATATGCCACTATTTTATCAGAAAGTTTTTCATCACAACAAACTCAAACTTTATACGGCATTCCTCTCTCTCATCCAATAATAATATCTTTTTGAGTCTTTTTTTCTTCCTGATTATCAGTGTGGAGGAGTGGAGTTTTTTGAGAATTTTTTGGTTTATATTGAAGATTTTTTGATTTAAATATTTTTTTAACAATGGCTGTTGGGTTGGTAGAAAAATTTCCTACTTGTTCTAATATATCTATTCTTTCATCTACAGAGTAAATCCTATCATCAATAGTTTTTAATACGGTTAAATCTTTATCCAATTTCTCCATTCCTGTTTTTTCAAGGAGATTATTTAAAATCTCTCTTCCCCTTTCAATATGAAGCTCTCTATCTTCATTTCTAAGAAAACTTCTGATACAATTTTTAGCCTTGGTCGTTTTTACAAATGAGATATAAAAAGGATTTGGTTTTTTATTTTTATCCGTAATTATTTCAACAATATCTCCATTTTTTAATTCTTTATCAAGTGGTGATGGTTGTCCATTTATTTTCGCAATGACAATATGATTTCATAAATCCGTATGTATTTCATAAGCAAAATCTATCGGAGTAGACCCAGCTGGAAGATTTATATTATCTCATCTTGGAGTGAGAACAAAAATTCTATCTTTAAAGAGATCTATCTTAAGAGAATCCATAAATTCATTATTTCCAAGATTTTCAGTGAGGTCTTTGAGTTGTTTTACCCAATCTATATCTTGTGCTATTTTTGAACCTTTTTCTTTGTATTCAAAATGTGCTGCCACTCAAATACTCGACCTGAGTTCCATATCAAAAGTTTTTATCTGAATTTCAGTTGGTTGTTGTCTATGTTTTCTTAATAATCCAACTACTGTTGTATGAAGTGATTGGTACCCATTTGGCTTAGGAAGTGCTATATAATCTTTAAATCTCTTCGGTAGAGGCGTCCAAACACTATGAACTAATCATAAGGTTTTATAACAATCAGAAACATCTTTTACAAGAATCTTAATCCCATACAAATCATACAAATCTGACACCTTGGTTAAATTTTTTCTTTTTAATTTTTTATAAATCGAATAAATAGATTTTACTCTAAAATCAACTTTATACTCGATACCCGTATCTTTCAAAATATTTTCTATTTCTAGTCTCGCATTTCTTTGGAAAGAAGTCATCGTTTCATCTGATTCTATCAACTCCCTTTTTATTTGCCTATAGTCATTTGGGAAAAGTATTTTAAAACACTCTTCATCCAGCATATTTTTAAATTTATGCAATCACAACCTATCCGCAATCGGAGCATATATATTGAGTGTTTCCAGGGCAATTCTTTCCTGTTTTTCTTTTTTTGGATGATATTTAAGAGTTTTCATATTATGAAGTCTATCTGAGAGTTTTACAAAAATCACTCTGATATCCTCACTCATAGCCACAAACATTTTTCTCAGACTTCCTACGGTTCTTTCTTCTCACAAATATCTTACTTTTGAGAGTTTTTCCATTCCAGCACAAATTCTAGCAACCTCCTCTCAAAATACTTGTAAAATATCTTCATAGGTTCTCGGAGTATCTTCAATAACATCATGTAAAATACACGCCTGAATAGTAAAAATATCTGGTTTTAAATCAAGAAGGATCAACGTAGCTTCAACGGGATGATTGATATATGGATCTCAAGAGAGTCTCATCACTCCATGATGGGCATCACGAGCAAATAAATACGCTTTTTTAATTTCATTTTCGATATATTCTAAAGAAAGGTCGTGCAAATAAAGAGATACATTTTTCACGAGTTTCTCTACTTTTTTATCAACCTGAGAATAATTTATAATAACTTCATTTTTTGTTTCCATATATCTATATTATTATATTTCATACTTTTGAATTCTTATTTTATTCATTTTAGGGAAAAAGTAAAAAAAACTTTACAATTTAGTGAATTCAAATATTATTTGGCTGTTATTTTTATATTTTAAATAGATATTATGAAACTAGGAAACAATAAAGGTTTCTCTCTCGTAGAGCTTTTAGTAGTAATTACTATTCTTGCTATCATATCAGTAGTAGCATACCAAAATTTTTGAGGAGCTACTGATAAAGCTATCACATCAAGAAAAATAAATGATGTTTCAACTATTGAAACAGCCCTTCAACAATATAAAGTTGATAAAAATCAATATCCTGCAGTTGATTTATATGATGGAACTAAAAATATGTGGGGATACAATTCTTGAAGTGTTGCTCTTCCAAGTAATACTCTTAATGCTACGATAGTAAATCAAGAAATTACTGCTATCAATTCTGGATCATGAGGATGACAAGTACTTGGAAGTGGAACTTTATCTCAAATCTGAGCAAAAGGAACTATTTCTCAAGAAACTATGGGAAAACAATACCTTTCAAAAGACTTATATGACCCTGAACTTTGAGATTTAAAAATTCAATGAGGAGGAAATCTCATTGAAAAATGAATTGGAAGATACATTTACGCAGTGTATACAAAATCAAATGGAACACTCTGGGGAACCAATAATAAATGAGGAAATTATTATAATATCGCTTATACAGTAAAAAAAGAAGGAACAGATACATACATCACAAAAATAGTTTGAGATTATGACGAAAGTTCTTGCTTTGACAATAAAGCGGAATGTCCAAAAACACTTATTGGGTCAATGACAACAACAGGAGGTGTTGACCTCATGTACTTGGTTGATAAACAAGAACAAGGAAAAACCAACTCTTGAAGTAATTTAGGTGCATTTTCTTCAGCTGAACCAAATCAATGAGTTCCTTATACAATCAATTTTTAGTATATGAAAACTTTTATCATACACGGAAGTCATCTAAAAAACCTAGATGACTTTTATAATCAAATAGAGTGATTATTTTTAACAAATAGTGATTTAGAGTTCTGAAGAAATCTTGACGCTTTGAGTGACATATTATACTGATGATTTGGAAGTTTTGAGGAGTGAGAAAATATCGAAATCATTTGGAATGATTTTCAAATATCTCAAAAATATATCAAAGAAATAGAAATAATCGAAGAAATTATACATGAAAATTCTCATATAAAATTTATAAAAGCTTAGTATTTTACTAAGCTTTTATAATACTTACAAAGTTTCTCTCATTATCAAAAAGTCTATTTTCAATAATTTCATATCCCGTTTTTTCAAACAAATATTGGAGTTCTTCCAAAGAAAAACTATGATAAAATCTTTCAAATTCTCAGATTTTTATATTAAAATCTTTACTTCAAAAATCGTTTTGTGAATCTTTTATCATTGATCAACTATATTTTTCTTTATTTAAAGAGCTTTCTAAAGCCCAATTTGTCATAAAAATATAACTTCCAGGAAGAATGATTTTCTTTAATTTTTCTAAAACACTCAATCTTTCTTCAATCGTCATTAAATGATGAAAAGAGGCAATAAAAAATCAACATTCAAAATTTTTTACTTTAAGAGTATCTATATTCAGCATATCACAGACCAAAAAATCATCACTTCAAAATTTCTTTTTTGCTTCATCAATCATACCTTTTGATGCATCTATTCAAAAGTAATCAATATCAAAAATATATTGGCTTTTTACAAAATGATCTAAAAGTCTTGCATTTCCACATCAAATGTCTAACATCTTTTTTTCATCTATTTCTTCTCAATACTTTTCTAAAAAATATTCTATTTCGTCCCATTTCATATTATTTCTTGATTGAGAAAAACTGAAAGCAAATTCATCATAATTTACTTTTTTAATATTTTCATTTGACATTTTTTAAAATTAAAATATAAATGGGGTAACTTCAATTTCAGAAAAAATAATATGTAATTTAAATATATTTGGTTTCTTTCTTGGTTGTCGTTCTCCTCTCCGCCTCATCGAGGCTTTCCCACCGTCGAGCCTTGCTCCGGTGGTCTTTTTTTACATTTTTTCTGGAAGTTTGATAGCTAAAACTTCAAAAACTAGTTTTTGAGTTTCAATATATTTTTCAATCAGTTTGAGATTTAATACCTTTTTATCTTCTTTTTCTTCTGCTAAAATATTTACGGCATTATAAAATGCTGAAAAGCTTTTTGCAAGATT
The DNA here is from genome assembly GCA_024710565.1 of Candidatus Altimarinota bacterium. Taxonomy (GTDB): domain Bacteria; phylum Patescibacteriota; class Gracilibacteria; order BD1-5; family UBA6164; genus UBA7396. The sequence goes on from JANJUN010000070.1 coordinate 7,178, forward strand.
ATACGCATATAAAACAATATTATGATGAGTAATATTTTCAGTCGCTTGCAACATAGTTTCATTGAAAGCTCAAATATCTTTGTAAAGTGAAACTTGTTCAGGAGTTGAAAATTTTTCATTCACTTGAGAAGATTTTATATCATCTAGCGAAATTCAAGATTTTTCTAAAACTCTAAGAGCTCTTACATAACTATAGGCTACATAAGGAAAACTATTTCAGTCAAACGTCATAAATTCATCCCAATCAAAAATCACGTCTGTTGTTCTTGATTTTGAAAGATATCCATATTTTATAGCTCAAATTCAAATAATTTCAGAGATTTCTTTTAAATCTTTTTCACTTACTTCAGGATTTTTTTCTAAAAGTATTTTTTTAGCTCTCTCTACTGCTTCATCAAGTAAATCCTCTAGTTTAATAATATTTCCTTTTCTCGTACTCATAGCACCAGTTTTAAGCGCAATAAATCCATTTCCAGCAAAAAATAGTTTAGATTTTTCTATCCAAGACGCACTTGATGCAATTTCAAAAGCTTGTTTAAAGTGGAGGTCTTGTCTGACATCAATATGATAAATAATTTTCTCAGGATTCCAATTTTCTTTTCTATATTTAATCGCTGCTAAATCAGAAGCCAAATATCCATGAGTCCCATCTCTTTTTGCCAAGATACAACTTGGTATTTTAGAGTTTTCTTGAAATATCACTCAAACCGAACCATCTTCGTTTTGAGTTGCTATTTTTTTTTGTGTAAGTTCTTGTACGATATCTGACATTTTATATTGTAAGTCTGGATAATTTCCTATTTTAGGCAAACCAATACCTTCATAAAAACTCTCCCCTATATCAAAATCTGGTTTTACATTGAGTCTATCTAATTGAATTTGCATGGCAGAAATACTATAGCTCGTAAACTCTTTCCATAGTTCAATAGATTCTGCATTTCATTCTGATAATAATTTAAATTCAGCTCTCGTTTTTTCTTCGAGAGTTTCGTCATTTTCACTTTCGGCAGTAATTTTTACATACAACTCAAACAAATGATTTACGGCATTTTCTTTTAATTTTTCTTTATCTCCCCATAATTTATAAGCTAGGATAAGCTTTCAAAATATAATTCACCAATCACCTATATGACTATCTCAAATCACATTATACCCCAAAAGTCTAAATAAATTACACGTCACTTGTCCTTGATTTGGAGTACACATATGTCCTATATGAAGTGGCTTTCAAACATTTGCTCAGATATAATCAACTACGATAGTTTTTCATGCTCAAACATTTGGTATTTTCATACTTTCATTTAAAAAGAGCTCAGTATAAAAGTCATAACTTAATTTAAAGTTTAAATATGGTCAAGCAACCGTTACCTCTAAAAAATTTGTGTTTTTTTCTAAGATATTTTTCAGTTCTCCAGAAATCATAGCCGGATTTTTTCCAATTTGTTTTGCAAGGATAAAAGGGCCAAAACAAAAATCCCCAAGTTCTTTTTTTGGTGGATTTTCGAGTTTTATTTCTCCTCAATCTATATGGTACACTTCTTGAATCGTTTGTTTTAAAATTTCTGAAACGCTGTCTTTTATAATATTCATAGTACTTTTTTAAATTCTAATTTGCCTGATTATATAAATAAAAGCTTAAAAATCAAAAAAAAGCTCCGATTTTTCTCGGAAACTTTTTTACATATCATCCATAAAATAATTGATATAATCCTCTTCTTTTACTATTCATTTATCTCTGAGATTATCAGCATAATTTTTCATCGTAATCATCCCTTCTGATTGCCCCATTTCGATAGCATTATTTATTTGCACGAGATCTCCAGAACGAATTAAGTTTCTAATCCCTGGAGTCATCATCATTACTTCATAAATTCAGGCTCTTCCTCCACCAACTTTTGGAATCAATCTTTGAGAAAGAACTCAAAATAATATATCTCCTAATTTATATCTGAAAGAATGTTGTAACTCTGGATGGAAAAAATTTACCAAACGAGTAATCGTTTGTACTGATCATGCCGTATGAAGTGTTGAAATAACAAGATGCCCCGTTTCAGCTAACTCTACAGCGGCTTCTACGGTTTCTTTATCTCTCATTTCTCATACCATAACTATATCTGGATCTTCTCTCATAGCAGCTCTCAGAGCAGAAGCAAAAGTTTTGGTATCTTTTCCTACTTCTCTTTGAGAAAAAATAGATTTATCATCTTTAAAAATAAACTCAGTTGGATCTTCAATAGTAAGAATATGTTCTCTTCTGGTTTTATTGATCGCATCCAAGATAGATATCATTGAGGTTGATTTTCATGAACCTGTTGGTCCAGTTACGAGTATAAGTCCTCATTTTGCTTTTGTAAATTTTTCTACTCCTCTTGGAAGTCATAATTCTTGAATTGTTTTTGGTTCTGAGGCGATTTTTCTCATAACAAATGCTATTTTTCATAATTTAAAAAAGGCATTGACTCTGAATGGAGTTCCATCGGTATGAATATAGGCAAAATCTGCATCTCTTTTGTCTAAAAACTCTTTTACCGCTTCTTTATTATCACGAAAAAGTTCTAATAGTATTTGACGAATTTTTACCACGTCAAGAGGAGTTCAAGAAACTTTCCCAAGTTCTCCATGTACTCTAAATCAAATATTTTCTCATTCTGACATATGAATATCAGAAGCTCCTATTTTAATACAATGATCAAGAATAGGTCAAATAGTTAAGTTGGACATATATAGTATAATTATTTTACTAAAAATAGGTATTACAAGGAAAAGTTATCTTAATAAAGATAACTTTTTTAGAATTTGATTATTTTTTAATAGTACTTAGATTGTGTTTTCTTGGTCTATCTGTTGCTATATCAAGAACACTTTCTTTCATTTTTTCAATAGATGAAATATCTAAATCAAGTGCTGAATTCTCTTTTTCTAAATCCTTAATTTCTTTTTCTAAGTCTGAGACTTGTGATTTGAGATTTTTGATTTGTTCATTGAGGTCGTTAACCGTTGCTTCTTTTGCTGATTGTATATCAGAAATAGAATTTTTTCTTAATTGCATTTTTGAAATTGCTTCATCAAGAATAGCATTTCTATCGAATTGATTTTCAGAAAATGAAGGAGCCGTTGACGCTTGAGTAAAACTTTCAGTTATTCCCTCTTCTTGCAGAGAAGGTAATTCTCAAAGATCCATAACTGACGCAGTTTCTGGTGAAATAGAAAGAGGAGCTTCCATTATAGCAATCCCTTCATCAAGAGAAGATAGACTTTCTTCTGATACTCACGATACTACTGGTTCTTGAGAAGCAAATAAATCATCTCCAAAGGAAATTACCTCTGATGTTTCCTCAGAAACAGAAGAAGTATCTAAAAAAAAGTCAGTTGAAACCTCATTTTTTGTTTCATTTCCAAAATCTAAAACAAAATCTGTTTCTTCTGGTTGTGAAACTTTACTTTCTGTTACTGGTGAAAAATCAAAATCAATAATACTTGTATCGCTTGATGTTTCATCTCCAATAATGATTAAATCTTCTTCATTTTGTGTTGCAGTTGTCATAATTAAAAGTTTATTAAACTAAAATACATTTTTATTGTAACACATTTCATTTTTATTTGCAAAAAAAAAGTAAAAAAATATAATACTCGCACTTTTTTTATTTTAATAATTAAATATTTTGAATATGGATATGTCAAAAATGTGAGAACTCATGAAACTCCAACAAGAAGCAATGAAAATTAAAAAAGAACTTGAAAATACTATTATAGAAGCTGAAGTAAACGGACTCGTTATCTCTGTAAATGGAGAAATGAAAGTAGAAAAAGTAGATTTTGAAACAAATGACCTTATTCCAGGATTAAGTGATTCTCAAAAAAAAGCGTTAGAAGACGCTATTGCACAAGCAGTAAATAAAGGAACTAAAAAAGCTCAAGAAGTTGCAGCAGAAAAAATGCAATGAGTAATGTCTCAAATGGGACTCAATATGCCAGCAGGATGACTTCCTGGTATGTAATAAAAAAAACCTTCGTTTTTCATAACGAAGGTTTTTTATTACCATCCAGTCTGATTTTGTTTCATTCACTCAAACATAAAATCATCTTTTAAAATATCAAAAATATCTTTTTGCTCTCTTGGTTTATTGAGATGTATATTACTTTTTTCCTCTTGTTGTAATTCTTTGATATAGTTTTCTATTTCCTGTTTTTGTTCTTTAGTAAGTTCAGGAACTGTATCAAGAGCCTTTTGGTCAATTTTTATCGATGGTCCTCTTGGTTGTATTTGTTGAGAATTTTCGTCTTGTTGTGGTTTACTTTCCTCTGATTGCTCTTTGTCTTGTTGTGCGGAGGGCTTTTGGTTTTCTTTTTGAGGTTCTTGTTTTTCATCTTCTTTTTGTTCCCCATTTTCCTCTGGCTGATTAGGTTCTTCTCACGATTGCTCTTGAGCAGACTTTTTCATTTCTTCTTCTTGTTTTTTGGTTACTTCTTGTATAAATTCATTTAATTTTTTTAATACAAATTCATAATTTTTTCTGGTTTTCTCGTCTTCTTGTATCTGTAAAGCTTTTTGATATGCTCATAATGCTTCTTGCCAAAATCATATTTTATCACTATCTTGGGGTATATATTCTCAAAGTCTATAATACGTATTCCCTAAATTATAATACAAAATCATACATATCGTATCACTTTTACAATCAATATTTTCATATTTTTCTCGTGCTTTTTGATATTCTCAAAGTCTATAATAATAATCCCCCTTCTTGAGTTGTATTTTTTCATTTTCTGGAAAAATTTTTTCTAAATATTTATTGAGATTCTGAGCAAAAATATAATTACCTCCCGGTCAAAAAGCGAAATTGGAAACTATAAAAACTCCGCTTGGTAAAAGCAGAATAAAAAGAATTATAAATATTCATAGGAGTGTTTTTTTTATTTTCATTTTTTATCAAAATAATAAAATAAAATAAAATATACTATCAAAAAAATAAACGCTATCATCATCAAGTAACGCGCCATATCGGTCGGTACATTTTGTATTTTATTACTATTCAACTCTGGAAGATTTTCAAAAGCAATATTTTTTATATCTCACGGCTGATTGACTATAAAATATTTTCATGATAATTTTTGTGTTATTTTTTCTAAAAAATCTCTATCTAGTTTGGTGATAATATTTTTTTTAAATGTATCCTGTAAATACATAGGACTTCCAAAAATATCATATCATACTATGATCGTATTTCATGAAATATTTCAAAATCCTACTCAAAAAAATCGAATATTTTTTTCTTGAAAATCTCAAAATAGCTGCCCTATTTGAGTGAGAAGCGTTTCTTTTTGACGAGTATCAATATTTCCATTTGTATCAGTTGGTTCAAAATCACTTAAAACAACCAATCCTCAACCATTTACTTCATCAGTAAAACGAGTCGATGCTTCTGAAATAGCATCAAAAAAGTTTGATCATTGGTTTAAAATAGATTGTTCATCGACACTATCAAGAAAAGTGAAAAATAAATTTTTATCCGTTGTAAATGGGATTACCGAAGTAACATCCTGAGCAAAAATAGTGAGCGCATACGTATTATTTGGATATTTTAAAACATATTCTCGTATAAAATTTTTTGCCATTTGTAAACGAGTTTCATCTTGATAATCAAATGCTCACATACTTTTTGATACATCAAGTACAAAAATAATATGAGAAGACGTATAAGAAACATTTTTTCTTGATTCTATCTGATATCATGCAATACTCAAAGTAGTGATTAAAAACACAAAAATAAGAAAAATATTAGGAAGTCCATATTTTGAATAGAGAAAAAATCCTTTTTGATAATAAAAAACAAAAAGTCATAATACGATGAGAAAAAAAATAAGAATTAAAAATTCAATAAACATATTATTTTCTTAAATAATAATAAGTATTCATACTCAGATATATCGAGAGTAAGAGAAAAATAATGTATACAAAGACTTTATAATATGGGGCAAAAAACTGATATTCATCTACTTGAATTTCTTTTTTTTGGAGTAAATTGAGTTTTTCAAAAATAGCTTCAAAGGTTTCTTTACTATCTGCTCTATAATATTCTCATCCCGTCATATTTGCTATCGCTTGAAGATTTTCCTCATCAATTCATCAAATAGCAAGTTTTTGATTTCCATAGATATTTTTAAAATTTACATATGTTTCCTCTTGTCCTCAAATTCAAACCGTATGTACAATGATATTTTTTTGTTTAATATATCTAATAGCTTCGATAGGATCTATTCCTCTATTTGCTTCCCCATCAGTAAGAAGTACAATCACCTTTTGCCTATCGCTCTTCTCATCAAATAAATTCGCTCCGTACAAAAGACCATCTCCAATAGCCGTTCCTTGTAAATGTCCATAATCTTGATTGATACTTTCAATAGAAATTTTTTTTACATACTCACTTATAAATGAATAATCAAAAGTAAGTGGTACAGAGGTAAATGGCTTTCCTGAAAATAAAACAAGTCCTACCCTATCGGTAGTAAGTTTAGAAGTAAAATCAGAAATAACTTGTTTTGCTACTTCTAAACGATTGGGTGGAATATCCTCAGCAACCATAGAATACGATAAATCAAGAACAATTGCTATATCAATCCCATTTTTTATAATTTGTTTTTTTTGTTTTTCTAAATTTGGATCTGCTATCAATAATGAGAAAGTAATGACAATAAGGCTTAAAATGATCAAGTTCCATTTAAAAATAAATCTTGTTTTTCCAAAAATAGATTCTATATCTTGCATAAAAGCGAATTTTGGTGCAAATTTTTGAGTACGATAATACAAAAATATTCCCACAAGTCCAAAAGAAAATGCAAGTATTCCCAGTCAGGGCTGTAAAAAAACTATATTTTCCATATTTTTCTGCTTAGATAATTAAACTCCTCTCTATTTCATACATCATATCATCACTATCACTTCCAAACATTTTTCCTGTTTTCATTTTTGCGTCGATTTGAATCAAGTTTTGGTAGAGAGTAAAAAATGTTTCTTGTTTCATCTTATAGCTTTTTCCTATTAAAAAAGCTCTGTTTCCAAGATCTAATATATCTTTTATTTCAGTATTTGTTTTTTTGAGTTGTTGAAGTTTAAAAATATAAAAATATACTCTTAAATTAGAAAGAAATGAATTATATAATAAATATGGATTATCGATTTGAGAAGCGAGTTCTCTAAGTTTTAATATCGATTTTTTTATTTCTGAAGATAAAAGTAAATTGATAATTTCAAAAATATTTTCCTCAATATCTTGAGAAATATTTTGAATATCCTCAACATCAACAAAATCTTTCACAATGAGAAGTTTATCAAGTTCTCAGGTAATATTTGAGAATTGAAGTCATTTCAGCATTATCATCTTATCAATACATGCTGAAGAAACTCTATTTTTGTAAATTTGCTCTAATTTTTGTTTTAAATCTTGCATATCTTCTATGACAAAATCCTTTATCTCTCATAATTCTTTGATTTTTTTGTATAATTTTGCTCTCTTATCGGCTTTTCAATTATTAAAAACAATAATATTTTCTTGATTTACTCTGGGGAAAATTTCTAAAAAATATTCCTGCATTTTCAAGATATTTTCTGTATTTTCTTCATCTGACGAAAAAGGAAAATCATCTATAATAAAGAGATTTTTGCTACTAAAAAGTCCGTTTGAGAGAAGATTTTGTTCAAAAAATCATCTTTCATATTGCAATGCGTTTTGAATATGAATAATATTATTTTCATCAAATTTCTCTGCAAAAGATTTTTTCCAAGTATCAATAAGCTTTTTTCTAAAATATTTCTCTCCGACAAACAAATAAATCATAGATTCTTTTTATGAATAATTGAAAATAATTATATGAATTTTATTCTTAAAATCAAAAACGTTCTAATGTTTTTTCTAAAAATGTTTTTTTATTGATACTTATCCCATCAATAATATGCATGTTTCAAAGTTGTTGTTGATTACGCGGACTGATGATAATAATTCCATTATTCGGTTTTAATGGAAATTGAAATTTTAATATAAGAGTGGTTTTTGCTGGTTTTGAGTTTTTATATTTAAAATTAACTACAAAAATATCATTTCATCAATCAGTAGCACAAATTTTTAAAATTTTAAAATACGCAAAATCACGTATACTTAAACTAATAATTTTTCCTTTCTCAAGTACTTCTAAAAAATCTTTTTCCTCAAATTCATCAGATTTCGTAGCATCCATAAGCTCTCAGAGAGTAATACATACCTCCTGAGTAATACCATATTTTCCAGCTAAATTTATTATTTCTCCACTCTCATCGAGTTCCTGAATATATTGTGGTGGAGAAGTATATACAGGTGGTGGGGTAAATTCAGGTGGTGGAGTAATATCTGCTATTTTTTTTATAACGATGTCTCGTATCTCTTTTTGATGAGTATTATTTGGGTTTCTCGAAGCTCTGAGTTGTGCAATACGTTGTTTCAGACTCATCGCTTTTTCTTCTAATGGTTTTTTCATGTATATTCATTATTGAGTAAATATTTCTTGTAGGAGTAGATTATTGCTCATTTGAATGATTTCAATAATTTCACTCATTGCTTGGAGTGATCTCTTTAAATTAAGTAGGTCACGCGGAGAAACTCTTTCAAAAGCCAATCTATTTAAGATAGCATCAATATCAGAAATATAGGAAAGTTTTTCTCTTACTTTTTCAAGTAAAATCTTATCTTGTAAAAAAGCTTCTACAAATTGAAGTCTTTTCACAATATCTTTTTCATTCTTGAGTGGGTGAAGGATATTTTCTTTCAGAAGTCTTTTTCACATAGGGGTTTTTGTATGATTGAGAATTCAAAAAAGAGTTCAGAGTGTTTCACTTCCAGTTGAAAAATTATAAATAAGATCTAGATTTCTTATCGTAGCACTATCTATTTCTAAAAAATCAGAGGTTCCATATACACTCAGTGATTGAAAAAATGTGAGTGATTGTTTTTGGTGTACTTGCAAATAATGTAGCAATAAAGCACTCGATTGAATGGCTTGAGGGAGTTTTTCTATTCAAAATCCCAAAAGATTTTTTACTCAAAAGTGAGACAAAAGTTCTTCTCTTGGATTTTTAGTTCATTCAAAATAATAAATATTTAACGAATATTTTTTTTGAAGTGTTTCTTTTATTTTCTCATTATCAAAAAGTTTTTTTTCTAAAATAACTTCTTTCGGATTGAGTTTAAAAAGTTCTTTTTGAAGTGTCTCAAAGTCACTCATTTGGCAAGTTTGCCACTTATGAGAAGATATATCAAGAATAGAAAGTCCAAATATATCCTGTGAATATGATAATGCGAGAATCGTGTTTTGATCAAAATTATCATATATATCTCATTCTAAATTGAGCGTTGCTGGAGTTACTACTCTCACTACTTCTCTTTTTACAATTCATTTTAGCTTTGGGTCAGAAACTTGTTCCACTATGGCAACTTTATATCAAGCATTTACAAGCATTGGTAAATACTTATCTTTTGCGTGGTATGGAATTCCTGCCAAAGCCTCAGGTTCTTTTGAATTTTTATTCCTAGAAGTAATATTGATTCATAAAACTTTATGTGCAATATGTGCGTCTTCTCCAAACATTTCATAAAAATCTCACATTCTAAAAAATATGATACTATCTGAATATTCTTGTTTAATATCATGGTATTGTTGCATTGCGGGTGTAAGCATAACTTTTAGGTTAATTTTTATTTATAAAAATATATGTCTTTTTCACGTAAAATCAATTTTTTTAAAAAATTTAATAAATCTCTCACATAAAAAATAAAGACATTACAATAACAAATTATTTTATTTTTACCCCTTGAAAAAGAAAAAAAATCTGTTATTATCAGCCACACAAGATACTATACAAAATATAACATAATAAAACTCAATATGAAACTACACCAAACACACGAAAATAAAATAAAAAAGAAAGCCTTTACCCTCGTAGAGCTCATTATCGTAATCACGATTCTCGCAATTCTTGCTACGATAGCTTTCATATCGTTTCAAAATTATTATAAAACCACCAGAGACTCAGTAAGA
>JANJUN010000012.1 GCA_024710565.1 Candidatus Altimarinota bacterium
AAATATTTCTTTTTGAAATGGTCCTGAAGGAAAAAATAACTTTGAAAAATTCAAAAAAGATATTCGTTTTGCTATCACTGACAACCAAGCAGATAAAGAATTTTTACTTGCTTATTTTGATGATGTGTATTATAGAGGTGGGAAAAGTTTATCTGCCGATGAGATTACTCCCTATACTCAGCAAAGCGTTAAAAATCAAAAAGAAGTACTTACTCAAATCTCTCACTTAGATGAAGAACAAAAATTTGCCTTATGAATTAGAGATAGTAGTGACGCAAAACAAATCTCAAGAGATGTTAGTAAGGATCCTATTGGTTTTTTGAAAAAAAATATGACCCGTGATAATATCGCATTAGCAATGATTTTTTGACTTATCTGAGCTTTCTTTGGAGGGAAAAAATGATTTGGAATTTGAGCTCTCTTATGATTTTGAGTATGAGCTGGATGACTTAGTTTTGCATCAGAACAATTGAGTAAATTAGGAGAAAAAGAAGACAAAAAAAATACTCCTTCTCAAATCAAGCCATCTTGAACAAATAACTCCAAGGAAACACAAAACCCCCATTATGGAAAAATAAATTTTTCTCAAGAAACTGATCTTACGAAAAAATGAGAACTCCAAAAACTTTGGTGAGATTTATCAAAAAATAATACATTTTTATGAGCTCCAACATCTATTTTGAGTATTTTTGAAAATAATACTCAAAAAACTTTTGAAGAAGTGAAAGATGAGTTAAAAAAATATTGAATTGAATTAACTCATGAAAACAAAGAATATTACAAAACTATTTTTTCTGAAATTTTAAAACAAAGAAAAGCTCTTATTTGAGAGGTATTACCAACTGAAAATATCCAAGCTTATTTAGAGAGAAGTTCTAAAAAAGCTACTGAAACTGCGGCTGCAGCTGGAATTCCAGTTACATCAAACTGAACAAAACACGAAGAAAAATCACCATCTCAAGAGGAAAGCAAGAAAACTCCAGAGGCAGAAGATACTATTTCTGAATTAGAAAATTTACAAAGAGATGGTTTTAGTGATCTCTACGTACTCTCAAGAGGAATTGAATTAGGGTATACTTTTACCAAAACACCTCCAAGTTGGATTAAACCTTCTTGAAGTATGTGAATTTTAGGAAGTACTTGGTATGTTATTAAAACACCTCTTACCATTCAAGCATATAAATATATGATGAGTGCCGGAGGATATTTTATGAGTGGTGGACTCCATAAATCTCTGGAATCTTGAAACTTAGGAAAAGTAGTATGATGAACTGGTGACAAAATAAATTGGATAGGAAATAAAGCATCAGAACTGCTTCAATTAGAAATGAGAAAAGAAAAAGCAAACCTAGAAAAATATTTACAATGAATTGATTCAAGAATTTCAAATAATTCTATTGAATGAGAAAAAATTAAAAATAGATTAAAAAGTCTTGATACTCTTGAAGCTGCTATGAAATGATGAGATAAAGCCACTATTCAAACAGCACTACAAGAATACAGAAATCAATTTGACCCAGATTTTAAATGACGTATAGTAGGCTGAAAAGATATAAAATTAGAAGCAGAAATAAAAAAGTTTCAAGAAATACAAACTAGAATTGAAAAAATTGAAACCGATACAAAAACTCAAATTCAAACTCTAGAAACCCAAGCGAAACAAGCAAAAACAGCAAAAGAAATCTCTGACCTACAAACAAAAGCTCAAGATATTGCAAAAAAATCTAACATAGAAATAGAGAGATTAAATACAGATGCTGCTCTTTCTTTATCAAAACTTGATGAAACTAGCATAAAATCTATCGCTCAAGAATCAAAATTTGTTGATTCACTTATAAAAGCTAATGATTGAGCAAAAAATTTTTTATCTAAATTTAATGGAACTTGATGAAAAGCATTTATTTGAATTGGTATGATATCTCTTTTATATAATGGAAGAGGTTGATTAGCTAGTATAGTTGAAAATTGATTCTCTGAGGAAAATAAAAATGATGCTATTGATCTTTGAATTTGATTTATTCCTGTAATCGGATGAATACATGATTTAAAGATTGCCTATGAAGGAAAAGATCTCAATAATAGAACTTTAAGTTCTGGAGAAAGATGAATCAGAACTGCTTTTGGAATAATTGGTCTTATTCCTTGAGCTGGAACACTATTAAAATGAGCTCTTAAATGAACCTCTGTAGCTGTAAAATGAGCTGATGTGGCCATTCAAACTACCCATATTGTTTGAAAATGATTAACCTATTGATTATTATGATATTCCATAGCAACTGCGAGTAAAGAAATATATATCAATAATGCTAAATAATCCTCCTAAAAACAAACCATTCTGGTTTGTTTTTATTTTATAAAAATATTTTTATAAAATAAACTTGACAAAAGTAAAATAATAGTATTATAAATATACTTTTCTTTTAAAAAAAGGGAAGAATCTATGGACAGTATTTTACTCTCGCAAGAGTTTCAAACGCTGGTTCCTATCTTCCTCTTGCTTTTGTTGATTTTTGTAGTTCTGGTAATATACCTGATTTACAAAATAGTCATGGAAAGAAAAAGGAAAAAATTGGAGCAAGAGCTTGAGGCATACATACTCAACTTTCTGAAAGAAGGAGATGCTATCATGAACGGCAAAGACATGGTGAATGCGGCACTTTCTGGGGCATCCCAAACCGCAGCTGGTACTGGGCGACAGCAAGAAATTGCAAAATTGCTCGGCGCAGGTTTTCAAAATCTGATCCATCAAAGTAATGGTCTGGTACAACTTGGGCAGCAACTCGCTTTGGCGAAAGCCTTACGAGCTAACATGCAAGTTGGTGCGGAAATGGTCGGTGCCATGCAAGCGGCAGCACACGAAGAAAGCCTCATCCTCACGGGTGAATCTTCCGTTCATGTGCAAACAGCTTTGGGTGGTCAAGTTCCCGCTGAAGAGCAGTCGACTGCATCCAAGCAAATCGACTCCCCCAAGCAGAACACCTCCAATGCCAATAAGATGCGCGACATCATTCGCGCCACCATTCCACTGGCACAAGAAGTCAGGATACAGCTCGGCGCCGCTGCGCTCAATGGGGAATTTGAATTTACGCCGGACCTCAAAGAGGCGTTTATTCAAAAACTTCTCTCTCAAGAACGCAGCAATCTTCTCAATGAAGACCTCCAAGAACTCTTGGCATTTCTGAAACAACCCTGATGTCGTTTCTGAGTAAATGCCAAGGATACCTTATTTCCCCACACTCGAAAGATTGTGGGGAAATTTTTGCAATAATTTTGAAAATATGTTAGAATACTCCATATAAATTTTAATTTTTTTATTATGAAGGAAAGTTCTCCTAACTCAATATATCTTTGAAGTTGTCCAGAAATATGTGATAAAAAAGAGATCGACTTTAAAGACGATTTAGAAAAAGCTTTAGAAAGATGAATTGAAATTTTAGATACAAGTTGATTTTCTAGGTTTCAAAGTATGTTACAAAAATATTTAAACATCGATATTTCAAAAATTTCTTTTCCAGAAATAAATGATTCAAAATGAGTTTTTATAAAAACTGCTTCTGATGGCACCTTAGAAGTATATGAATTAAATACTCCTGAAAAATATGGAACCAATCTTTCTCAAATATGAATTATTAAAAATTCTCTATTTATTGAACATTCTTGAATGTATAAAGCTTTCCTTTGGGCGAGTACTCTTAGAGGGACAAGAAATAAAAGTAATAGTTACCAGATTCCGGAGACGCCGGAAGTTGCTTGCTCTCCTGATGTCTTAGATAAAAATCCATCATCAACGCCTCCTCTCGTGGAAAATAAAACTATTGATATCAAAAAATGAGACTCTCTTTGGAAGATTATTGAAGAAAATTATGATATCCCTAATGATAGTGAAAAAAATAGAAATATTGCTAATATCGCCCTAAGACTTGAAAAACTAGCAGAAAATAAAAAAACGATAAGAAAAGGAACTATTTTTATCGGAAAACCCCTCTTTCTCCCAAATGAAATATCAACCATTCGCCTCCCTCAAAAAGAGGAAATAAAATTTCGTCTCAAAAAAGAAGCATAATAAAAATTGCTTCTTTTTTGCTTTTATTTTTAAATTATGATAAAATAGAAAAGATTTTAATATTAATTCATAATATATGAGTGATAAAACACCTGAAAAAATTTGAAAATTTGAATCTCCTGAAGAATTAGCACAAGCACTTGAGGATAAAAATAAAGCCCTTGCTGACAGAGTAAGAGAGATTTCTAAAAAATCTATTGAAACTGATTCAAAAGATTTAAGAAAAGCTTTACAAGAAGAGTTATCTCCGAAAGAACAAAAAGAAATTAGAGAAGCTCTTCCAGATGCCTGAGTTTCAGAAGTCTTTACCAAATGAATGACAAGCGAAGAACAGGCTATACAAAAAGCAAAAGATGGGGTATCAGAAATGATCTGAGAAGAAAATACACAAACGCTTCAAAAAGTAGAATGAATTTGGAATAGACTTTCAACTTGATTTGATAAAATTTGAGATATTTTTAATGAAAAATGAATGATGGCTTGAATTGGAGCTATTATTCTGATGTTTAAATGAATTTTCTCTTGAGATTTTAGTGCGTTAGACGAAATATTAAATCCTAAAAAAGATGAAAAAAAGGGTGAAGA
>JANJUN010000028.1 GCA_024710565.1 Candidatus Altimarinota bacterium
GAAGTCCATCTCTCTCAGATTTCTTTAGCAGCAGCTTGTGCTTCAGTAGGTGTCATAAGTTTTAAAGTTACAAGGATAGCAAAAATATTTTTTAGATTCAAAACGGTTCCAGATTTTTCAACTTTTTGTAAATGTGGAATCATCTCTTCTGGAAGTCAGAGTTCTTTTGGATTTATTTTTATATCTCAGAGTGATTTTTGTTCATGAGTGCTTGAGGTATCATTATTTACGGTTCATTTTACTTGATTATCGAGTTTATTTATTTGTCAAGAATTTTTATTTATCGAAGTATAAATAAAGTCTTTGGTTTCATTATTCATATTTTCAGATATTTTTCAAGTTTTTTTATACTCAATATATAATTTTACATCAAATCCAGCTTTTTGGAGTATATCACTATAGGCTGACATATTTTCCTCAAAGATATCTCAGGCTTTTACTCATATTAAATCTTTTTGAATTCACTTTAATTTCATGAGAGCTTCTTTATAGCCAATCAGTTCACTAAAACTTAATTCTTTTCCAGAACCATCAATTTTTACATAGAGCTCTTTTCCAATAATTTGAGTAGGGGAAACTCAAATACTTTTCAGTCATTGTATTAATTCTTTTCCAAGTTCTCAAAGAGTATTTTCGTCAAATCTGAGTATTTTTTCTCCAGACATCTTATTTTCTTCAAAGAGATCAGAGGATTGTACTCATATGATAGAAATCTTTTTTTCTATGACAACGTTGAGGTCTTTGAGAGACTTTAATCCTGCTTCTCCAAATCTAATGTTATCAAAATTATGATATCTTTTTAATGCTCAAACTCCGTATTCAAGTGCTTTTGACATCAGAGGATCCGAAGTATGCCTTGATTCAATATTCGAAGAAAGGGTTCATAATATTTCTGGCTGATCTCTGAGTTTTTCAATTCTTCCAAACTCAATAAGAAGCTTCATATACTGTTCATTGATATTGTCAGCATTGATTTTATTGATTTTTCACTTTATCTCTTTAAACATATTCATTAAAGCTTTTTCTGAAGCTCCAGAAATATTTTGACTTTCTTGAATAATAGAAATAAGTGCATCAAAAGCATCGAGCCTCTCTCCTCTCATTACTTCAGATTTTATGCTTATAATATTATTTACTACATTGGTATTTATGCCTTCATTATCAATTTTGAAAACCAGTTTTTTAAACATATCATGTTGATAATCCTTTATAGAAAGAGCATTTCCAGAAATAAGTTCTTGAAAAAGTCTATCTCTGAGGGAAACATCTTGTATATTATGAATGAGAGACATTTTTATTTCTCAACTAATTTTAGGATTATCAATATCTTGTTTTAAAGCGTCAAATACAATCTCTGTTTTTCCTTTTGCTATTAAATGTTCACAAAGGATAACCTTTTTTATAAATCTTTCTCCTAAACTCTCTACATGATATTCAGAGAGGAGTTGTTTGTATCATGCATCCTCAAGTTTCAGTTCTTTTAAAACTCTGTTAAAGTTGAGAATATTTTGAAAAACAAGATGTTCAGAGGATTCTATTTTTTCATCAAATTTTGTTTTTACTGCAACTTGATTGACTCTTCCGATATTTTCAAGATATTTTCCATTACTAAAAGGTGCGTGTGATATAATGAGATCGATTAAATCACTTCTAATATGGCTCATTTGAGAAAAATCAATAGGAACGATATCTCCGTTTTCCTTTGAAGTAAAGTGAACTCAAAGTCCATTGGTATAATCAACTTGTAATTCCATTCCCCATTTTTTAGCCAATGAGAAAGCATGTCAAAGTTTTGTATCATTTTTTTGAATACTTTCTATGAGTGAGTATTGACTGAGTTCAGGGTGCTTTTGTAAAAAATTTTCATATAATCCACAGAAACTTTTTTCTTCACGAATATTGCTTCATTTTTTGGCTGAATAATTATTTTTTAATATATCCATAGCAATCAATTTATCATAATCACTGAGTCAAACTCATTTCTCTAATCATACCATCATATTTTTTAAAGAATGGATATCAATATCTTTTTGATTTGCGAAACGAATAATATTTCACGGGGAAAGCGCTTCTCAATCTTTTAAATATATTTTCTTTTCTTCAATAGCTCATAATAATTTTCATAGAAAATTTCTTACTTCAATATTTATCTCAGTATCAAATATTTTCTTTTTTAAGAAATCTTTTATTTCATCATTTTTGAGTATATCACTATGTTTTTGAAAGAGATCAACGAGCTCTTTATGAGAGAATAAAATTTTATCTTCTTCAGAAAGGAGTTTTTCTATATCATGAAGAGAGATCGTTCCATTATGTATCTTTTCCTCTATGTTCATGATTTCTTTTTTAACATTTTTTTTACTTCATCATTCAGGAAGTTGGAAATCTGCTCATAAAATCCCTGCTGTTTTGAGGTTTTCAATTTGTCACTTCATTACTTTATCTAACTCCGTTCATTTAAAGTATTCGATCATATTAAAGGTTCCTCTCATGTGAAAGTTTTCAGGAGTTATACTTCTTATATAAGTTTCTAACTTTCCAAGCATATCTGTATCTTTCATTGCTCTTTTGAGGGTTCCATGAGTATAGAGAAAATCAATAGACGCAATAAAATGACCATTGGTTTCATTATTTGGAAATCTTTCAAAATCTTTAACAATACTATCACTTATTTCATCGATAAGTTTTTTTTGAGTATTGAGATTTGGGGTACTTTGAAATAATCTATTGAGAAAATAAGAATTTTCTATGAGTATATTTCCCTTAGTATTTCTTAAAAAAGTATTAATAGCATTTATCATAGGAGTTGATTCTCCGTTTTGTATGATACTAATCTCATTGAGTATTCATTTTTCTCATAGCATTAATGCTAATTTTGCTTTTTGCTCAAAAGTTGAATCAGGGGAGTTAAATACGTCAGAAGCAAATTTTTCTATTGAATTACTTCTACCGGTAATTTGGTCTTGGAGTTCGCTATCTTTTTTTAAATATCCATGAGAGCGAATACTAGATGGCCAAATTCAAGATAAAATATTCATCTTTATATCATGTGAGATATACTCATTTGTAAGGTAGGTTTTTAAGTTTTTATGGAGTATTTTCCACATAGCTTCATTTCCAGCTTCGTCTTGGCTTTTTCCATTTTGAGCTATCAGTCTTGCACGATAATCAAGAATATCAAAAGTTTTATTTATAAGAGTACTCTGAGATTGTATTTCTGTTTCTAATTTTTTTATTTCTTGCTCAGCTCTAGAAATTTCGGTTTTTTCACTTTCTGCGGTATTTTTATTTTTTACGATACGTTCTAACCTCGATAATTTTTTACTTTTTTGAGCAATATCTTGCATTTTCATATCAAGAGTATCAAGGAGTTCTTTGGTAGTTTCAGGGGTGAGGGAATGTTTTTTACTATCTATAGATTCCAGTTCTTTGTTGGTTCATTTTTCTTCTAAATTTGATACTTTTGCTGTAATTCAGATTTCTCTAAGTTCTGCAAATTTTGTAGGTCTGAATTTTTTATAGGCATCTCATATTCAAAGAGGCGCTTTAAAAAGTCATTTATTTATGACGTCTCTTACTCCTTTAAAGGTAAGGATATCTTTGCTTCCTCTCAGAGTATCTTTTCCAAGTTCTATCCATACTTTTTTTGCTACGTCTCAGTTAAACCCAGAAGAAACTATTTTTCCAGTTTCACTACGAATACTTTGAACTCAAGCTAATGCTTTTGTAGAATTTTTGACATCAATGAGGGCATTTTTTCAAAAATCAAAAATATTTCCGGCTTTTGAAATAAGTTTTTTTATTCAAAACTTGGTTCATTCTACGGCAGCTTTTCTTCAAGTTGCTACTCCAGCCGCAGGAACTACTCATACTCCGGTTGCAGCCATTACTATAGTTACTCCATCAAAAACAATACTTATACCAGCTCCTATAGTGTCTGCAATAGCTTCTGATTTTGTACCAGTTCCGTTTTTGAGTTTATCCCAACTTTCAGAAGCTTCCTTTACTGCGATAATACTTCACGTAATAGGAGCGATACTAGCGACTGTATATGAAGCTACTTTTGTAGTATCCCAAGTTTTTTCTCAGATTGATTTTTGTTCATTTTTTAGAGTATCATGATACCATCTATAATACATTCCTCCTCCAATCATCACAGGAAGAGCGGGCATAATTTTTCTGGTCGCACTAAATGCCATCATAACTACTGGTGCGGCTCAAGACCTCATAGAAAGTTCAAAACTTTTAGCTAATCCATCAGTAATTTCTTGTTCAATACCAGATTTTTTTGCAGCAATATTATTTTTTTGAATAATATTTAGATATTCATCTTGGGAAATTTTTCCCGTCTCTAAATCTTTCAAGGCTTGTCAATTACTTTTATTGATACTTGAAATTACAGATTCTACATCTGGGGCTCATTTTGCGACATAAGCACTTTCGAGCTTGGAGGCTTCTTTAGCGAGTTCTTTTTGTAATTGTGTAAATTCATGATTTCAAACAATTTCTAAAGAAAATTTTTTTCCTTCCTCCTCTTTAGATTTTTCTCAGGCAATGTGTTGTATTTTTTTTATATCAATTCATTGAGCTTCTAATAGAGCTTGAGTGAGCTCCGTCATGAGTTCATGTTTTTTTAATGTGTGTTTTTCTTTTTGTATTTTTTCTTGTAGTGGGAGAATTTTTTCTTTCATTATTTTTTCTGCTCCCGTTTGATTTCCATTTAAAACTCCATCATAACTTCATGCTTCGAGTCATATTTTTTCTAAAAAAGTTCCAAATTTTTTTTCAATGGATGCTAAATATACTTTTGATAATTCAATCATTCTCATATGAGAAGGCATTTCAATGGCTTTTGTTTGAGAAATTCATTCTAAAGTTTTTTCTCCTAAGGTATTGGTCATATATTAGCTCATTATATAATTAAAATCTAAATTTTGTTCGATATATTCTTCTAATTCTCGTTTTGTCTCATTTATTATTTCATTTTCAATATGTTTATCTATATGAGTTGCTTCATGAGCAAGCTGTATAATTCTATCAAGAATGATTTTTGCTTGTGAGTTTTGATACAAAAAAAGTGATTTTAATTTTTCTACGTCAGTTTGATGAATAATAAGGTATATTTGTTCTAGTTCTTGGGGCGAAAAAATATCGATATGTTCTATAATATTTTTTCCAATAGGTGAGTTTTTTTCTCACAATATTTGGATCATTTTTTCTTTTACATGACTCATAATACGAATGTTAAAAATATATCTTTTCATCTATCTTATCATATTTTGTACTTAAATAACAAAAAAACACACTTGACAATGTGTGCTTTTTTAGTTTTTATCCAAATTCCAATCGATTTCTTTTTTTCAGATACTTTTTAAGATATTATTGGTTTTTGAAAAAGGTTTACTTCCAAAAAATCCATTATAAGCCGAAAACGGAGAGGGGTGTACTCATTCTATGATAAAATGTTTTTTCGTATCAATGAGACTTTTTTTACTTCTGGCAAAGTTTCACCAGAGTATAAATATGATTCCAGAAGTTTCTTGAGAAATCGACTGTATGATATTATCCGTGAAGGTTTCCCAACCAATTTTTGCATGACTTGCAGGCATTCAAGCTCTTACTGTTAAAATAGCATTGAGAAGCAAAACTCACTCTCTACACCATTTTTCTAAGTTTCCACTTTTTGGTATAGAACATCAGATATCATCAGAGAGTTCTTTATAAATATTTTTTAAACTTGGAGGAGGATTTACCTCATCTTGTACAGAAAAACTCAATCCATGTGCTTGGTGTAACCCATGATAGGGATCTTGTCATAAAATAACCACTTTTAATTGAGAAAGAGGTGTTTTCTCAAAAGCATTTAAAACTTTATCGAGAGGTGGGTAAATAGTTTCTCAAAGATTTATATCATTTACAATAGTTTTTTTAATACTTTGATAATATTCTTGAGAGAATTCTTTTTGTAGGATATGAGTCCAACTGGGGTCAATATTTGGTATTTGCATAGAGAGAAGAGTATTAGTTGTAACCACTTTGTAAGATATAATGCTGTGCTGAAATAAAAGAATAACTATTTTGAGATCAATTGCTGTTCCCGTAACAACAATATGCATTATATCAAGGTTGGTGTACAGCAGAAATATATTTTCTATTGGTACTGGCTCCCCAAGACTTACAATATTCTGCAGTTCTTCAGCATGACATACTTTCTAGTGCAAAATTTGTTCCAGAAGATCCATAAAAATAAGTTGCTCAGGTGCCACTTAAGGTCCATGCATCACCACCAATATCATCCCAGTTTCCATCACAGTCTTCATCAATATTTGGAGTTGCTGATCCACTTGATCATATGATGGAACAGGTTAATTTCTCATCAAAAGTTCAAAGAATTTTATTATCCGAGGTTCTTACGAGTCTCACCTCAAGAGAAGTCCAATTCCCATTCCAACCATCTGAGGGAAGAGTAACTGAGGCAGAAGATATAGTACTATCACAATTATAAATAGTTTCGCTTATATTTACCCGAGAGGAATTATTTTTGTAAAATTGTAATTTACAACTTCAACCATTCTCACTTCCAGCATTGAGAGAAAAACTAAAAATTTTATTTCCAGGAGTATGAGTTAAAACCAGTCAACTTGGGTTTGTTTCACTGGCAAGACAGCTCCCATTATCTTCATAAAATCATTCAGCACACTTCCATTCACAAGTATTTTTATGAGCAGAGCTATTATAAGTTATT
>JANJUN010000018.1 GCA_024710565.1 Candidatus Altimarinota bacterium
TTTTTTTAAAAAACAAAATGAGGGAATGGGGGATGCTGGAAAAAAATTCAATCTCAAAGAATTTATAGCCCTTGCATTTGTTCCTGTATATGTTTCTGCTGCTTTAGCTTTTTGATTATTATTTTTATTTGCTGCTGGAAACTCTTGGGGAGGCACACAATCAAAAATTATCTCAGAAGATGGAAAAGAGGTAAATTTTGCTGGAATGACTTATACGATTAAATGAGCGGCTACTAATGATGGAGATGCAAAATCATCAATAAACAAATTATTTGCTTGATTCCAATGAACATTTGGAACCCTTATCTTACAAGTATTTTGACTCGCTATATTATGGATTGCTGTGATGGCTGCATTAAAATCATCAGAAGTAACATCAAATGTTTCAGCTCCGTTTGCTGATTTCTGAGATAAAATTTGACAACTTGCTATGAAGGCACCAACCTATGCTCCAATTATTCCTACTGGAAATGGATTTACAAGTGCACAATGATTATCAAAGGTTTGATCAACATTATCAAATATTCCAGAAACGAGATTAAATAATCAAATGGCCGATACTTTATCGAAAATACAAACTACATTTTGAGGTGGAAATACAGTAAGTCCAGCTACTAAGGCAGATGTTAACAAAATACTTATTAATGGAATAGATGATAAAACAGAACTGGATAATCTAAGAAGAATTTATCTAGAACAGGTAGAAAAATATGGAACAAATGATAGAAATGTACAAGAATTAAGAAAACAAATATTAGAAGCTATGAAAACTGCTAAATGAAGCGCAGAAACTGATTTAAAAAATCATTGAATAGTTGATCTAAGTAAAATTGATACCACTAATTTAAAAGATGAAAAAGCAAATTTAGCATTATTATGAAGATGAACTTGAGCTATTAATGAGGCAAATAAATTATCAACTGCAACTATGCCATGAATGATAACTTGACTAGTACCTTGATCGTGAAATAATGCTAATACGCAATCATCTTCAACTCTTCCACCAACTATAGTAAGAGATAATACTGATCCTTCAAAATATCAAGTATGAAATACAACAATAAATATTCAAAATAATTGAGCAAATTTAACTTCAGATAATATAACAAAAATTGCAACAGCATTAAAAGATGTTGAAAAATCTAAAATAGATGATACATTAAGTACTATGTGAATTAAAGATAAAGAAACTATTAGAAAAATACAAGATGGAGTTGACAAAATTGCTCCTGAAAAAAAATCTTAATAAAATAAAACACTGCCTTTGGCAGTGTTTTATTTTATCTCAATTCCGACAGGACAATGGTCACTTCCCATTACTTCGGGACGAATAAAGGCTGATTTTAGTTTTTCTTTTAAACTTTTTGAAACGAGAAAATAATCAATTCTCCATCAAACATTTTTAGCTCTGGCTTGTCAAAAATTACTCCACCAACTATATGCTCAAGTAGTTTCAGGATAAAAATGACGAAATGTATCAATAAAATCATTATCAATAAATTCTTGCATTCCCGCTCTTTCTTGGTCAGTAAATCAAGCATTTCCAGGTTTTGTGGCAGTCGTTTTATTGGATTTTGGATTCGCAAGATCAATTTCCTGGTGAGCAACATTGAGATCTCAACAGAAAATAACTGGTTTTTTGGTTTCTAAATATTTCATATATTTTACAAATACATGATCCCAAATTTGTCTGTACTCTAAACGAGCGAGATCTGGTTTGGCATTTGGAGTATAAACCGTAACAAAATAAAAATCATCATATTCGGCTGTTATCACTCTTCATTCGTGATTTTCCTCAATAACTTCATCAGTTTCGACTTGATTTAAATCAAGTCATGAAGTATCAATTCCATAAAACACATTGAGAGGTTTTGTTTTTGTTAAAATTGCTGTTCCACTATATCCAGGTCTTTGGGCAGCATTCCAATAGATTTCGTATCAAAGATTTTTTATTTTTTCAATATCAGACGTTTCTAATTGTTTAAATTTTGATTTTACTTCTTGAAGTCAGATAATATCAGGATTTTCATTTTGTAAATATTCAAAAAAAGTTCATTTTTTTATTCCAGCTCTGATTCCATTCACATTCCAAGAAATACATTTCATAGAAAAATTTTTAAAAAATAATTATTTTTAGTGTAAGGATTTTTCACTAAAATCAAGTTGAAATAAATATTATTTTCATATAATAGTTGTATAACTTATTTTTTAACCAATTATTGATTTATGACACAATATGATGAAAATAAACAAAACGAAGACCAAGTTTTAGAAAATGACTTACAAGAATTACAAGAAGAAATCTCTGAACTAGAATGAATCTCTGAAGAAAATATGAAAGAAACGAAAGCAGAAGATGATGAAATATGAAAACTGAAAGAAATTCTTGCAAGAACTCAGGCTGATTATCAAAACTTTAAAATGAGAAGTGAGAGAGATAGGGAAGATATGATTTTTTTCTTGAAATATGATATATTTAAAAAAATTCTTCCTAGAATAGATGATTTAGAAAGAATGATTAAAAACACTCCAGAAGAACAAAGAAGTGGAGCTATTTATGAAGGGATTTTGGTACTAGAAAAGGCATTAAAAAAAGATTTAGAAAACATGTGAGTAAAACCTTTTGAATCTACCTGAAAAGAAGTAAATCCTGATATGCATGAAGTAATGACTCAAATTCCATCTGAAACTCCATGAGTGATAGTAGACGAATTTGAAAAAGGATACATGCTTTGAGAAAGAGTTCTCAGAGTTGCAAAAGTAATTGTTTGAGCTTAAGAAATAAATTTGAAATCTGAGTAAAAATACATATAATTTTACTGAGATTTATTTTATAATATTTAAAAATATGCTTACTTTAGATAATTTTGTTTCTATTTCTGATTTAAGAGATAAAACTTCACAAGTGGTAAAAGATATTTGAAAAATATGAAAAAAAATAGTTTTATCTCAAAATAAACCTATTTGAGTGTTTTTAAGTATAGAAGAATATAATGCACTTCAAAAAGTAGCTTTTGAAAAAGAAAAAGCCACTTGAGAAGATATAAAAGCATATAAAGAAAGTTCTCACGCAAAAGATGGAGTAGAGGCGTTTAGTTTTTTAAAATCACTGAAATAATATGTATGAAGTAATTTTAGAAAAATCAGTAGTAAAGTTTTTACAAAAACATAAATGAGAGGAATTGATAGAAAAGTTTGAAAAATCTATTACTATTTTAGCACTCGATCCATATGAAAATAATTTAGATATAAAAGTTCTTATCTGACTCCCAAATTCATATAGACTGAGAATTTGAGATTATAGATTTTTATATGAAATTATTGATGAAAAACTGATTATAAGTTTTTTTGATGCTTGAAATAGATGAGATATTTATAAAAAATTAACCAAATAAAATATGTTTAAACTCATAGCTTTTGATATGGATGGGACACTTGCTCCATCAAAATGACAAATGGATGGTGAAATGGTAGAACTGTTTAAAAAACTACTTTCAAAATATAAAGTAGCTATTATTTCAGGAGGAGATTATTCTCAATTTCAAAAACAAGTAATTCCTTTTTTAGGAACGGATGAAAAGATTTTATGAAATCTTTATGTGTGTCCAACTTGTTCTACAAAAATGTATTTATACCAAAATGGAGAATGGGTAAAACAATATTCTCTTGATTTTTCTCTTGATGAAAAAAAATACATTATGGATGTATTTAATAAGGCTATTGATGATTTAGATCTCAGACCAGTGCAAACTTGGTGAGAACTGGTTGAAGATAGAGGAACCCAAATTACCTATAGTGCTTTAGGTCAACAAGCACCTCTCGAAGCAAAACACACTTGGGACCCAGATAGTGAAAAAAGAAAGAAGATTAGAAATTACCTCCTCAAAGATTTACAAAACTATAATATCCTGATCGGATGAGCTACTTCTATTGATATCACTCGTGCTGGAGTTGATAAAGCGTACGGAGTAAAAAAATTATCAGAGGTTTCTTGAGTAGACTTAAATGAAATCATTTTTGTTTGAGATGCTGTATTTCCAGGAGGAAATGATTATCCACCACTGGAGATAGGGGTAACTTCAAAAAGAGTATTTACCGTTGAAGATACTAAGAGATATATTGAGAGCTTAATTTCTGAAAGCTAGGAAACTAGCTTTTTATTTCTGTTTATTTTTATGCAAAAATCACCAAATGAATTATTGAATATAATTCAGTTTCTTCCATATTTTCCACCACATAAATGATGACTCGAAACGGCTGCCGAAGAGTGGTCATATTTTTATGCGAAAAAATCTTTTTGAGAGGTTGTAAATATTACTTTTGATGTAGGACAAAATATTTCTCAAATTGAGCAAAAAGATCTTATTAAAGATAAAAAACAAGAAATCATTTGATATTATAAAAATTGATATAAAGTCTATTTATTACCAAGTTTTGATATTATTCCTAATTTTCCCGTTCCAAAAATTTGGAAGAAAAATTTTTGGCAAATTTTAAAAATAGCTTCTTTGTTTTCAAAAGAAAATACAACTATCATTCAAACTCATACAAGATTTTTTTTATCTTCATTTTTGTGATGATTATTTGCTAAATATTATAAACTTAAATGGGTTCATATTGAACACGGAAGTGATTATGTTCAGTTATCAAGTACATTAAAAACTAAAATCTCATATATGTATGATAAAATTATCTGAATTTGGATTTTTAAAAAATCTGATAAGATAGTTGCTATTAGTGAATGAGTACAAAAATTTATACAAAAAGAATTTGTAAGTAGGGAAGTTGAGATTATTTACAGATGACTTGATATAAAAATCAATAATGATTTAAATGTAGATAATTTAAAAGAAAAATTTCCTTGAAAAATCATTATTTGATTCATAGGCAGAGTTATGAAATGGAAAAATGTTTCCAGCTTAATAAGTGCTTATTATTTATTAGATGAGAATATAAAAAAATCTATACAAATAGTTATTACTTGAGATTGAGAAGATTTAGAAAATTTAAAATCTTTAGATAGAGAAAACCTAGTATATTTTACTTGAGCAAAATCATTTGATGAATCTTTATTAATACAATCTCAATTTGATATACATTTTCATACTTCTAGCCCAGGTTGAGGCCTTGCTACCACACTTTTACAAGCTATGTATTTGGGATGTTTTATAATTTCAACTCCTTATGAATGAGCTAATGAAGTTATTAAAAATGAGATTAATTGAATATTACTCAGTAATGATAAAGTAGAAACTTTTGAAAAATGAATTTTAGAAGCTTTAAAAACTTTTGATAAAAAAGAGGATTTTTCTATAATAAATTCACATATTATAAGAGAAAATTTCAATTGGGAAGAAAATATAAAAAAATTTAAATTAGTTTATAATAAAATTATGAATGCTCAATAAAATCAAAATAGAAATTAAAAAATCACAATTTCAAACTAATTTTTTTAGTATTTTCAGTCATAGTTTTATAACTAGAAAAGGAATATATAATTGAATAAAAGATAACTCTACTTTTATAAATTGAAAAGTTCTTGACTTTTGATGTTGAGAAAAACCATATAAAGGCATTTTGAAATATGGTGAATATATTTGAGTAGACTTTGAGAAGTCTGGACATAATAATAAACAAAATAATATTGATTTCTTTTGGGATTGAAAAATATTACCATTTAAAAATGATGAATTTGATTCTATATTATCTACAGAAGTTTTTGAACATATTTTTAATATAGATGAAGTTTTAGATGAATTAAATAGAGTATTAAAAAAATGATGAAAAATATTACTAACAATACCATTTGTTATTCATGAACATGAAGTTCCATATGATTTTGCTAGATATACTAGTTTTTGAATACAATCTTTACTAGAAAAACATTGATTTAAAGTATTGAAAAATGAACAATATTGAAGTTATTTTGATGTAATCTTACAATTAAAAATATGGTTTTTATGAAAAATTACTGAAACTAGATATAAATATTTAAGTTTACTTTTAAGAATTATATTTGTAGTTCCTATAATGATTTTGATAAATTTATTATCAATTATAAGTCCTAAAATGCAGTGATGATTGTATTTAACTAATATTATAGTATGAGAAAAAAAGTAGTATTCATAACTTCAGTGTGAGAATGATGACCAAAAACTTTATATAGAGATTTAGTAAACTTATTAAACGAGAAATATCCAGAATATGAATATAGTTTAGTATCATCAGCAAAAGAATGGATAAAATTACATTTTTTAAATAATAAATATGATTTAATTATATCATCTATTCCATTTTTTTGGAAACCACCTAAATGTGATTATATAATACAGCAACACTGATTATATAAAAATGATAGATGATTTACCTCCATTCCCAAATTATTAGCTTGGTTTTATCCATACAATACTTTTTTTTCAAAAATAGTTTTATATCCATCAGAATTTTTGAAAAAATATTATAACTCTAAGCACAGAAATCAAAAAGTTATATTAAATTTTTCTAGCTTTCCTATAATTAAGAATGAAATAAAAAGCTTAGAAAATAAAAATGAAATAAATTTATTGACTATATTCAGAGCAGATATATACAATAAAGCAAGATGAATTTTGGATTTATATGAGAAACTAAAATTATTTAAACCAAATAAAAAAATAAATTATAAAGTTGCTTGATTTTGAAAATATTATGAAGAAATGAAAAAAAGCTTTGACTCTTCTAAATTAGATAAAAATATAAATATTAAATGGATTGGATGATTAGATAAAGATTGAGTTATAGAAGAGGTAAATAAATGTGATATTTTTTTATATTCAACTTTTTATGAAACTTTTTGAATTATCCTACTAGAAGTTTTGTCTTTATGAAAACCAATTTTATTAAATAATTATGAAAGTTATTATTGACTGTATGATGAGGAATTTATTTCTAAAGATAATAAAGAATTTATAAATAAATTATCAAAACTCATAAATAATGATGAATATTATAACCAATATTTCAGTAAGGTTTCTAAAAATTTAGAAAGGTTTGATAAAAATACTATAATTAATGAATGGTATCAATTAATAAAAGAACAAATTTA
Source organism: Candidatus Altimarinota bacterium (assembly GCA_024710565.1). GTDB lineage: Bacteria > Patescibacteriota > Gracilibacteria > BD1-5 > UBA6164 > UBA7396. Next base: position 7,085 of record JANJUN010000018.1, read on the forward strand.
AAAAAATAATTTATTTTAAAAATGAAAATATTACATATAAATGATTATTATATTTATTCCTGAGCAGAAAAAGTTTATAGAGATATATATGAAAATTTAAAAGGAGAAAAAATAACTTTAGAAGATTATATCTATCAAAATGAGATTTTAAGATTATTTAATAAATTTTTTTTTAGTTTTATATTATTTGTTAAAATTAAAAGAAAAATTAAATTATATAATCCTGATATAATACTTATTCATCAAATTAACTTATCACCATTCTCAGTACTATTAGCTATCAAAAAACATAAAAATATTGTTCAAATAGTACATGATGCTACACAAGCTTGATGTCCATCTTGATGGTGTATTTATAGAAAAAATTATGAGAAATGTGATATTAAAATGTGATTATCAAAATGTACAAAAAATTGTGCATATGATAAAACAAAAGTATGATTCTTTTTTTATTATTTTTGGTTAAAATTGTTTTTATATTTAAAGAAAAAAGTAGTTAAAAAATATATATCACCATCAGCTGAACTACAAAAAATTTTATTAAATAATCATTATTATAATACTACTGTTTTATGAAATATTATTAAATTGAATAAAATTTCTGATACTTATAAAAAGGAAAATATTTTCTTGTATGTTTGAGCTATTGATAGAAGAAAATGAATAGATAAATTAATAGAGGCAATAGATGAACTCGATTTTTTAAAGAAAGATTGGCAGTTCTTAATTATTTGATCATGAGAAATATTAGAAAGCCTTAAAAATAAATATAATAATAATTTTTATCAATTTTTATGAAAAATTCCTAATAGTGAGGTTATAGAATATTATAAAAAATCAAAGGTTGTATTTTTTCCTAGTATTTGATTTGAATCATTTTGACTTACTGCTCTTGAAGGAATTTTATATAATAATATTGTTTTATGAAATAATTTTTGATGAGTTAAAGAAATTATCTGAGATGATTTCTTATTTGATATTCTAAATAAAAAAAGTGTTAATGAAAAAATAATAAATGTATTAAATAATTTTGATGAGTATTACTTAAAAACACAAGAAAAAAAGAAAAAATTAATAATAAATAATAAATTATATTTTTTAATTTTACTAAAAATCCTAAATAAATAATTTTATTTATTTAGGATTTTTACCCATATCTTTGATAAGTATATTCCAAATTTATACTTTTTTAATTTATATCAATATTTTGTTATAAGATATATTTTTATA
>JANJUN010000019.1 GCA_024710565.1 Candidatus Altimarinota bacterium
TAGCTCAATATTTACTTTTCCTGCCATATATTTTTTTATTAGTTTTAAAATATTTTCAGTTAATTTTTTCTACTATATCGGAGCTCTCGATTTTTCAAAATTTATCTTAACTGACTGTCTCATTATATGGGGGCCGGTCAACAAGAAAAAACAGAACTACTAGAAAATAGTAATAGTTTTGATGAACGGAAAAAGAGAATTTTTGAGAGAGGTATAAAAGATGAGCCATATATAGCTTTTATTGAATCAATAAAACAAGATTTAGAAGTTTTAGAAAATTTTAGAAATGCTATTATGCATAGTCATAGTTTTACCGATAAATTAAGACAAAATTATGAAAAATCAAGAGATGAAATTTTGGATAAAATTGAAGATTTTAGAAGTACTCATATAAATATATTTTGAAATGAGTTAGGTCTAATTGTTTGAAAAAAATATACAATGATACAAGATTTACCTCACTTCATTGAGTGAAAAAAATATGAATTAAAAGAAATTGCTTGATTTTCTGATGGAGTATTTACTTGAGAAGACTGAGAATCTCATGTATTTTTTGATAAAGAATTTGATGAATTTTGGAGTGAGTAAAGTTTATACTTTTATAATGCGTTTCCATTATTTATATTGATAAACAACATAATCTCCTCTATCCTCTCCCCCTCTTCTCCATTAAATCTTGCTTTCTTCCCTTTCTTATATATAATACATTCTAAATATATATAACTTTTATTTTCATGCACATATCTCTTATTGATGATGAGAAATTACTCAGAAACAATATTTCAAAAAAATTACAATCAAGTGGATATCTCGTTTCTGAGTATATCTGATATAATCATTTTATGCAATCATGATTTTTTGAAGACATGAGTGATCTCTATATTATTGATATTTCTCTGTGAGATGGTTCTGGATATGATATCATTATAGAACTCAGAACTCGTAAAAATATAAATAAACCTATCATTGTGATTTCTTGATTTTGAGAAGTAGATACCAAATTATTTTGATTTTGATTATGAATCGATGATTATATCACCAAACCTTTTTCACCCGAAGAACTTATAGCAAGAGTCAATGCCATTTTAAGAAGATTACACAACACCATTAATAATGATAAAATCGTATATAAATGACTTTCTCTCAATACTCTATCAAATGAATTTTTCATCAAATGAATTCCTCTTAATACTCTCAATAAAAAGGAAAAGGATATTTTAACTTATTTTTTGAAAAACACAGGGAAGCTTATTTCAAAGGAACTTTTTATAAAACTGATCTGGTGATGTTGATCCGATGTTAGTCAAAATACTATAAATGTTACCCTTTCCAAACTCAGAAAAAAACTATGAGATGATTTTCCTCTTCAAACCATTCCTCACGTTTGATATATTTTAGAATAAAATACAATCTTAAATTTGATTTTTAATTTTTTTTTGTATAATTCACACACATTTTATTTGTTAAGTACCACAAAATGGAAACAACTTTAGTACTATTAAAACCGGATACTATCCAAAGAGGATTGATTGGGCAAATAGTTTCAAGATTTGAAAACAAAGGTTTGAAAATTATTGGAATGAAAATGATGACTCTTAGCGATGAAATCGTAAGTGAACACTATGATTTCTTGGCTGATAAACCTTTCTTCCCTGGAATTAAAGCATATATGACTTCTGCTCCAGTAGTTGCTATGGTGTTAGCTGGATCTGACGTAGTAAAAACAGTAAGAAATCTTACTGGTGCTACCAACCCAAGTGATGCATTACCTGGATCTATTAGAGGAGATTTTGCTCTTACTATCGATGCAAATATCATTCATGCTTCAGATTCAAGAGAAACTGCTGCTATCGAAGTAAAAAGATTTTTCAAAGAAGGAGAAATTACTTCTTATGAAAAAATTTCTGATAAAATTGTTGGATAATAATGATATCAAAAACCTGTTAAAGCCTTAAAATAAAAGAACTCTCGTTTGAGAGTTCTTTTATTTTAATATCATTCAGCAAATCATTTATGTTGTTTTCCTTTTTGCGGGTGGTCATAAGATGCAATTTTTCCATATACTGACCAAGCTACATCTGGATCTCCATATCTATCTTTAATATATCTCAGCATTCCAACTGCTTCATTTAAAGGATCTCCTATCCCCTTTCTTCCATCTGGATAATAAATATCAACATTTGAAAGTAAAAGTTGCCCGAGTCAAGATGCAGTTGATCTTGCCCCAATAGGATTATTTCTTGAAGAAGAAATTGCTTGCTCTTTAAAACTTTCTACACTGTGTCATTTAATAGTATAGTTGAGTCTTCCCACTATTCCATTAGATTCACGAGATAAAATTCTGTGTAAACTTTCTTTATTACACCAGTCTTTTGGTAAATCCGCTGCCTGACAAGCTGCTGAGAATAAAACCTGCGCATCTTTTGATCCAGGAGTAAATCTTTGTTTATTTAAAATAGCATCTAGTTCTTCTTTTTTAACTCCATCAATATTGATATTTTCTAAATTCATTGGTCCTCATCAGAGAGCTGGATTATTTACTCTTTTGGTTTGTTTTATCACTTCTGGATTATATGAATAGATTTGTGATACTTCAGAAATTTTTGATGGATTGAGTGAATTAACCACGTATCAAGCAAATTTTTCTGAAGGTTTTGCGTCTGTTAAAAGACTTTTTTCATTTGGATAATCTTGCTTAAAATCATCTTGTAAACGAGCAATATCCGTAATTCTGTCTTCAATAGCTTCTTTTTTCCCAACTGGTAGTTTTGCTATTTCTTCCCCAATAAGAGAAATAATAAATTTTGGATCATATCATTTTTTTATCGATTCCAAAGCAAGTTCCTCATGTGGAGTTCCTACGTATTCTTTTGCAGTATTCAAAGCAAGTTCATGCATTTGTTTTAAGGCTTCTGGAGTTCCAAATTGAGTCACTTCTATTTGTGTTCATTCATGAATCAAAAGTCTTTTCCCCTCTGGTGAAAAAAATTCTCCATTTAATCCACTTCTGGTATATTCCATACCTCAAGATTGAAGGGTTCTCACATTTTCTGGAAGTGTTTGCCCAGCAGTAGTTCTTATGTATAAATCTCTATTAAATTGTCCATCAAAAGTAAATGTAAAATTGAGCGTTTTGGTTCCACCTTCTTTTATATCTTTTGTTTCAACGTTTCATTCGGTGATAAATCTTAATCTCTCATGAGCTGGAGTTGATAGAAATTCTTTTGAAGTTATTTTTTGCATATTTTTCATCTCTGCATCTGATAATTTATTCACTTTTGCCAACTCTATACTTCTCAGAAGTGTTTGTTTTTGTTCTTGTATTTCTGATAATTCTCCTCTTAATTTTATAATTCTATCATTTACTTGATAGGCTCATTCTTCTGACAACTCTCTAAAAGAAATTTGCGTATCTGATTTTCACTCAAGAACTTCTTTTCTCGCTCAAACCACTTTTACTCAAGCATTTGCAACTCCCAATTCATTTTCTAATTTTTGTATTTTTTCTTGTAGTTTTTCTAATTTTTCTCTATTTTCAGGAGATAAATGAGATAAATCAGGACGTATTTCTGGAGAAGATAATCTTACATCCTCTCTATTACTTGCATTTTGACCTTCTTGAAAATTATTTTGTAAAAATAAATCCAATTTTATATAGTTTAACATATTTTAAATTATTAGTTATAAATTTTATTTTTCTTCTAATTATATCTATCCAGTAAAGCAAGATTGGTTTCGTAGGTTTCTTTTGAGATGAGTCATTTTTGATACAACGTATCTAAAGAATCTTTCATCGTAATCATTCCGCTTTCTTTTCCTGTTTCCATCGCATTTGGAATCTGGTGCGTTTGATTTTTTCTAATCATATTTGCAACAGGAATCGTATTGAGAAGTACTTCTGTTGCAGGAACTCTTCCCTTTTCATCAGAGGTTTTTAAAAGTTGTTGCCAAACTACTCACAAAAGTGATTCTGAAAGTTGTTGTCTGACGATTTCCTTTTCATCACCTGGAAACATATCAATAATTCTTGCTACCGTTCTCGCAGCTCAAGAAGTATGGAGGGTAGCAAACACGAGATTTCCAGTTTCTGCTGCTCTCAGAGCTAATCTAAAAGTGTCTAAATCTCTCATTTCTCAAATCATGATGACATCAGGAGCTTGTCTAAGAGCATATTTTAAACCATTGTCAAAAGTAAGCGTATGGGTCCCAACTTCTCTTTGTTCGATGATTGATTTTTTATTATCATACACAAACTCTATTGGATCTTCTACGGTAATAATATGTTTTGACATAGTAGTATTGATTTCTCATAAAAGAGAAGTAAGTGTAGTTGTTTTTCCGCTTCATACTGCTCAAGTAATAAGAACAAGTCCATTTTTCTTATGAATAAATGATTTGATTATTTCTGGAAGATGTAAAGTTTCAAAAGATGGGACGACTGTTTTTATTGGTCTAAAAACCAAACTATATCCATCTTTTTGAATAAAAGCATTTACTCTAAATCTTGAAAAACCTTTGAGTTCAATAGAAAAATCAAGCTCTAAGTTTTTTAAAAACATTTCTTTTTGATTTTCTGTCATAATAGAAAGAGCGAGTTTTTTTGATTCATCTTTGGGAATAACCTCTACATTTTCAAAAAAATAAATATCTCCATTTATTTTTAAACTCGGTTTTGAACCTCATGTAATAATGATATCAGACGCATTTTTTTCTAAAGCAAGTTTTAATATATCAGCTATTTGCATATTTTTTTTAAAAAAATTAAATTATTTTTGAGGAAGGAATTTTTGTAACATTGCTTGTACGGTATTTATTTCTTCTTTAATTTTTGGATGCAGTTGAGAAGTTTTTATAAAATAAAAAAGTCTCCCTTCTGATCATTCTACTATCATAGCTTGTTTTCCAGAAAAACTTATACCACGATTTACACTTCATCTCACTTCAGACATATCTTTATGATCTTGAAATATATCTGCGTATTTTTGAATAAATAAATGCAATCTATCTGGAATATTTCATAAATCACTACTCCAAAGTAATTTATATCCCACTCTTTCATATCACCTTATTCTTTCTAAATCTGACGAAGAAAGACTAATATAATCTTGAATATATCTTTCTTTTTTTCTCCCATTTTCTATTACTATCATCTGGATATTATTATCTGGAAGTAATGAAAAATCCGCTTTTTCAAAAGAATCAATTTCTTCTGGATTTCAACGAAATATATTATTCATAAATGTTTACTGATTAAAAATAATTATCGCTTGTATTTTAACATAAACATAAAAATAAATCAAATTTTTGACAAATAAAAAAAAATTTATACACTACGACCTGTTACTTTTTAACAAAGACATATGAGCTTCGCACAACTTGTAACCACGATTACGATTACTTCTAAAATTTAGAAGGTTTTTGTTTGTGTGCTATATAAAACAACAAAACTTCTAAACTATTTTAGGAGTTTTTTTATGTAAAAATTATTTTTTAACTCACTATACTATGGATATTTCTACCAAAAGACATTCTTTGAGTCACATTATGGCTCAAGCCGTAAAAGCTCTCTATGGAAATGATGTAAAAATGGCTATTGGGCCAGATATTGATACTGGATTTTATTATGATTTTGATTTTAATGGAAGAGAATTTAAAGAAGAAGACCTAAAAGCACTCGAAAAAAAGATGAAACAAATCATCAAACAAAATCAAAAATTTGAGCAATACGATCTTTCTTTTGAAGATGCAAAAACATATTTACTTTCTCAATGAGAAGAATATAAAATAGAAATGGCTGAAGATCTCTTTGCAAAATGATATACGAACATCAGTTTTTATAAAAATATTATGCAAAATGGAGAATCAAGTTTTGTAGATATGTGTTCCGGGCCTCATGTTGATAATACCAATAAAATTGATGAAAATGCTTTTAAGCTCGAAAAAATTGCTGGAGCCTATTGGAAAGCAGATGCTTCTAGAAAAATGCTTACTCGTATTTATTGACTTGCTTTTGATACCAAAGAAGAACTCGATGCTCATGTAAAAATGCTCGAAGAAGCAAAAAAAAGAGACCACAGAATTCTTGGGAAAAAACTCAAACTCTTCACTATTTCAGATCTCGTTGGAGCTGGACTTCCTCTTATACAACCTGCTGGAATGATTATCAGAAAAGAAATTGAAAATTATCTTTGGGACCTTCATAAAAGACATGGATATCATAGAGTATGTACTCCACATCTTGCGAAAGAAGATCTCTATGTAACATCTGGTCATGCTGGACATTATTTAGAAGATATGTTTAGTGTTTGGGGAGGTACTTCAAAAGAAAAATTTTATGTAAAACCGATGAACTGTCCTCATCATATGCAAATTTTTGCTGATAATCAATTTTCTTACAGAGACATGCCAGTAAGATATTTTGAACCTGCAACTGTATATAGAGATGAAAAAACAGGACAATTATCAGGTCTCACAAGAGTAAGAAGTATTACTCAAGATGATGGTCATCTTTTTTGTAGAGTTTCTCAGATTAAAGATGAAGTAAAACTTATTACAGATATCATTAAAGAGTTCTATACGACTATGGGACTTATAAATGATTATTGGGTTTCACTCTCAGTAAGAGATTTAGAAGATAAAAGTAAATATCTTGGATCAGATGATGTTTGGGAAAAAGCTGAGACTGCACTAGAAGAAGCTGCTCAAGCAAACGGACTTCCATACAAAAGAATGCCTGGAGAAGCGGCATTTTACGGGCCAAAACTTGATTTTATGTTTAAAGATTGTATCGGAAGAGAATGGCAACTTGCTACTATTCAGTGTGATTTTAATCTTCCTGAAAGATTTAAACTTTCTTTTACCAATGAAGCTGGAGAAGAAGAAAGACCCGTAGTAATTCATAGAGCCATTTCTGGAAGTCTAGAAAGATTTATGGGGATTATTATTGAACACTTTGCGTGAGCTTTTCCTTTATGGATGTCTCCAAGACAAGTTATGATCGTTCCAGTCGCAGAAAAATTTGAAGAATATGCTCAGGGACTAAATCATCGTTTAAAAGATCTTGATGTAAGAAGTCATGTAGATCTTTCTTCTGATAGTTTTTCTAAAAAAATTAGAAATGCTGAAATGGAAAAATATAACTATGTTGTGATTCTCTGAGAAGAGGAGGTAAATAATAAGACAGTATCGATTAGAAATGTAAGAACAAAAGAGCAAAAAACTCTTCCTATTGAAGAATTTATATCACAACTCACTACCGAAGTACAAGAAAAGAAATTATAAAATAAAAAAAAAGAGCAAATGCTCTTTTTTTTATTTTATGATGAAAGTAGAAAAATCTCCTGTTGCTGGCATATAAGTGATATCTTGCGTAACAAAAAGGGTGAATTTTTGACCGTCATATGCTGGATAAGAAAATAGTTGATATGATTTCATATGTTTTGAACTATAGGATTGTTCTAAAAAGATTCCAACCTCTTTTCCATTGTGTGATTTTAATTTATATAATACATAGATTTTTTCTCATTCTTTAAAAGATGGTGGTGTGGTGTGTTTTTCTAACTTCGATGAATCAAACATTGGTGTGTTAATGAGTGTAGATGCTTCAAATATAACTTCTTCAATTCCCGCATGTACATTTGGAGATAATACAGTCAACGCAGAAGCAAGCATAACAGAACTTACGGTTTCTTTTATATTCATAAAAACAAAATAGTAATAATAAATGAATTTTACTTATATGTATTTTTTTATTTTTGTCAAATTTTTTCCCTGAAAAATAAAAAACAAAGTTTGAAAATATTGTATTTTGAGTAAGATAGTAAAAAATTTAGATGATAATTGAAGTAAGTATGAGAAATTTATTAAAAATTGGGAGAGTAAGCTGGATACATTTTGAAAATCCAAAAAAATCAGAACTTTTAGAAATAGGTGAAACCTATGATTTACATGAAATTATTCTTGACGATATCGTAGAATACTGAGTACAAGACAAAATAGATACCTATGATAATCATATATTTATGGTATTCCATTTTCCAAAATATGATGCGGTAAGCAAAAGATATGTTTCTAACGAGTTTAGTATTATATTATGAAAAAATTTTATTGTTACGATAACCAGTCAAAAAACAAATCATATAGAAAAAATTAGAGAAGAATATTTAGAAGAAACCAAAGACCTCGAAGACCCGGAGAAATATAAAATTTCTCCTTATTATATTTTGTATAAAATTTTTGATGTTATGTTTGATAAAACACTCAAAATATTAAGCAAAAATACAAAAGATATTATGTTTTTAGAAGAAGAAATATTTTCTCAAGACGGATTAAGTAAAAAACTCCTTGAGGAACTCATGGTAAAAAGAAGAAATCTTGTATTTTTAAAACACTTGTTTATCCCACAAGCAGAACTCATAGCGGAATTACAAAAAACCATTGAAAAATTTTATGATTGACAACTTGATCTTTATTTTGAAGATTTATTGTATAAACTCGATAAAATAGAAAACCAAATAAATATACTTACCAAAAATATTTCTTCACTGAGTGAAATATATAACTCTCTGATGAATATCAAGCTAAATTCTTTGATTGGAACTCTTACGGTATTTACCTTGATTATATGAAGTATGACACTGATCGCTTGAATATACGGAATGAATGTCCATCTTCCTATGGCAGAATCTCCAAGTGCATTTTTTATCATTTCTGGAATTATGATTATTCTTTCGTTAGTATTATTTCTCTTTTTTAAGAAAAAATGATGGTTTCATTAAAAAAATAGAAAATTGTCACTTAAAAAATCTTTTCTAGTTATAGTTTCTGAGAGTTAAAAATAGAGGTGTCTCTAACTCTCGGGTACTTGCTATTTTTAACTCTTAACATCCAATTTCATGTCAGAGCAAGAAATTATTGATCTTTGTCAAAAATGAAAATTAGAACATTTTTGAGAGTTGTATGAAAAATATGCCGATCCAATTTATAAATTTATCTATCTGAAAACCTACGATAAAGAGCTCAGTGAAGATCTTACCAGTCAGACTTTTTTTAAAGCGCTTAATAAAATAAATAGTTTTAAGAATACTGAAGATTCTCATTTTAAAGCGTGGATGTATCGTATAGCGTATAATTTAATAATAGATAATTATAGTTCCAAAAAAGAAACCATTCAGATTGATGAGTTGATCGAATTTTGATATGATGAAGATTTTGGAAAAAACTTGGATAATAAAGAAAAACTTCGTGAAGTTTTTGCATATTTTGACACATTAAAAGAAAAACATAAACAAATTCTTTTGATGAGACTTTGGGATGATTTGAGTTATAAAGAAATTAGCGAACTCACCTGAGAGAGTATAGATAACTGTAAAAAAGTAGTTTCAAGAACATTAGCAAATATTCCAACTACTTATATGAGTTTCCTTCTTATTTTACTATTAAATATATAAACTATGGGAAAAGATATAGAAAAAATATTGCAAGAGTTATACCAAATTGATGAAAATTTGAAACAAAAAGAAAGTGAACTCACTAAAATAATACAAAATATGCTTCTTTTAAAACCAAATATAAAGATTGATGCAGATTTTAAAATGGCTTTACAAGAACGCATTTCAGAAAAAATAACGTCTCAAAAGTTAGAAAACTACCTATCCAATCGCAAACTAAATATATGGCAAATAGTGAGTTATATTTTTTGAGCTGCCTGAGTATTTGCTTTCTGATTTTTTCTCTTGAATGAAAATATACTTAATACTGAAAAAAATGGGATTTGAAATACTACTATAGAAATCACTTCTCCTGATAATATGTTGAGTTTTGAAAGTAAAATCACAAAAATATCTGGATGATTTTGAAATCTAAAAGATTTATGAGTGGATTCTAGTGCTCAATGATGAATGTGAGGTTGAGGAGTAGAATGAACGGCTCTTATGACAGAAAAAGTAGCTCAAAATGAAAGTGTACCCGGTGATATGTCTATAAGTAGAGAATTCTCTCTAAATGATAGTGCTCCTTCAGATGCTCCTATGGTTTGAAAAATGATAGCGCCGGTTGATCCTGATTTTGTTCCTGAAATTTATAGATATAGTTTTTCTGGAGAACTCAATCTAGAACTTACTGACTCTATGCCTGTTTATAAAAAAGAAAATGTACAATCTATCTGAAAAGAAATGATGAAAAATATTGGAAACTTTAATTTTAATGGAGTAAATATTTCTCGTTTTCCCGATTTATGAGTTTCAAGTATGACTTTAAATCAAGATAAACCATACGGATATAGTTTAAATATTGATTTTGATAACTGAGGATTTAGTATGTATAAAAACTGGGCGAAATGGCCACAAGTTGATTATAGTGAAAATACAAAACAAGTATTTTTAGAAGAAAATGAAATTATAAAAATTGCTCAAAACTTCTTGAAAGAATATAATATTGATTTATCAGAGTATGGAGCTCCAGTAGTTGAAAAATCGTATATAGCTATTATGGAAAAATACGCTTCTTCTAGGATTATGCCAGATTATGTAAATAATAATACCAGTGTAGTATTTCCTCTCGTGGTTGAATGAAAAGAAATTTCTGAAGAACACGGACAGATTTCTTGAGTAAGAATAGAAGTTGATTTAACTGAGAAAAAAGCCGTTTCTCTCAATGGTCTCAGTGTGAATAATTATTTAACATCACAATATCAAACAGAAACTAATAAAGAAAATATCTTGAAAGTTGCCAATGTTTGAGGAAGATTTGGATTTTATACTCCAGAAACTGATAAAGTAAAATATATTGATATAGCGCTTAAAAATCCTAAACTTAAATATGTAAATGTATACGAATATAAAAACAACTCTCAAGAACAGTATTTAATACCAGCCGTTGTATTTGAAGTAGAAAGAAGTTGAGTAGAGAATTATTATGTAGATACGGTAACAGTACCTTTAGTAAAAGATTTTTATACCTATGATACAAATGGAAATATTGTATGAAATAGTCAAGAGTAATATATTTGTTTAATTTACAAAAAGATTAGTATATTAGATACAATTATTAGATAATTTTAAAATTATGATGTTTTCTTGAATTATTTTAATACTTTTAATTTTTATTTTTATA
>JANJUN010000046.1 GCA_024710565.1 Candidatus Altimarinota bacterium
GAACTCATAGTACTCTTGTGTACTCACTCGCAGCTCAATCATTAAATCATGGTGCTTCACTTACGATTACGAGTAATAATAGAGCTTTTGGTACGAGTCCCGCTCATGGAACCACTTCTGCTAAATTTACTTACTCTTGTAATGCTGGTGATATAACTCTCACCTCTACTGCGAATAATGCTGGGGCTTGTTCTACAACTTGATATACTTTTAATAATAATTATACTAGCCCTGGGTGTAATCCAAATAGCTGTACCACTCCATCTTCAGGAATTCATAGTACTCTTACATATAGTTTAACAAGTCAAAGTTTAGCTCATGGAAGCTCTGTAACTATAACGAGTGCTGATAGAGCTTTTGGTACGAGTCCAGCTCATGGAACCACCTCTGCTAAATTTACTTACTCTTGTAGTGCTGGTGAGATAACGCTCACTTCTACTGCGAATAATGCTGGAACGTGTAATACTGGATATACCTTTAATAATAATTATACTACTCCAGCTTGTACTGCTAATTGTCCGGTTGGATGGGTATTGAGTGGTGGGAAATGCTACAGTTCATTGAAGTGACCTCTTGGATTTGAAGCTTGAATCAATGATTGTAAGAGTTTTTGAGGAATAATGTCGGGTCCAGGAGTATACTGTTGATTTCATCCTTCTGATATATGTCCAAACAATTTATTATTGAAATGGAATTATGTAGACGACTCAAGATATGGAATAAGATATATTGACAATTCATCAGGATTTTGAACTTACAATATTTCAGAATATTCTACATCATGAATTGCAGTTTTTTTTCAAGATGATTTAAATGTATGATGATGATGAAGGGACGGAACACATTATTATAGATGTGAAAAATAAGCTTAATTATACAATTAAGCTTATTTTATTTTTTCGACTCTACTTCCACTTCTGTCATCAATTATTTTGTATCAAAGTGTCAAAAGTTCTTCCCTCAAATCATCTGCTTTTTGAAAATCTTTTTGTTTTTTTGCGAGATTTCTTTGTTCGAATTTTTCTAAAATTTCTTCTGGAATTTCCTCTTGTATAAAATCAAAATTCATAATAGATAAAACCTCATTGAATGTTTTATACATATCAAGAAGTGCATTTGCTTCTCAAAAAGAAAGTTTTCCACTATCCACATGCGTATTTGCGAATGTAATAAATGAGAAAAATATAGAAATGGCTTCAGGCATATTGAAATCATCCTCTAATTTTTGAATATATTCACCAATATAATCCTGTAATTCTTCTCTTAAATCTCTTCTAAATACCGCATCACTCAAACTTCCAGAATCAATAAGTCTTGATAATTTTTTTATGGCTTCGTCTATTTTTTTTATATTGGTAAAATTTTGTTCTAATTTTTCAAATGAAAAATCTACACTTTCTCTATAACGAGCATTCATAAAAGAAAGACGAACAGCTCTGTATAAATCCTCTTTTTTAACGGAAGAAAATTTTTCTTCCAAATCTCTGAGAGTATAAAAATTATTCGCTGATTTTGCCATTTTTTTTCCATTTACCGTAACATGTCCTCCATGTATCCAATAGTTTGCAAATTTTTTTCCTGTAAATGCTTCACTTTGTGCAATTTCATTTTGATGGTGTGGAAAAATATTATCAATTCCTCACATATGAATATCAATTTGTGCTCAAAAGTACTTTAAATTACAAGCAGAACATTCAATATGCCATCCTGGTCTTCCTTTTAAAACTTTTTTTTCATCTCCAAAAATAAATTCTTTTTCCCAATAATTTTCTCCATCATCATCTTTCCATCATTTCCATAAAGCAAAATCTGCTGCATTTTCTTTATCATACTCATCATTGTTAATTCTCACTGATTGTTTCATCCCAGAGAAATCTAGGTGAGCAAGATTTCCATATTTTTTAAATTTTTTTATTTCATAATATACACTTCCATCTTCTCATAAATATGCGTATCATTTTTTGATAAGTCCATTGATAAGTTCTACCATTTCATCAATCAATCAAGAAATAGGCACGACATTATCAGCAAGAGTAACGTTCAATTTTTGTAAATCTTCTAAAAAATACTTCGCATATTTTTGTGTATACGGAATAAGTTTTTCGCCAAATTTTTGACTATCTCTAATAGTTTTATCATCAATATCAGTAATATTCATCGTAGTTTTTAGTTTATATCACAAAAATTTTAAAGTTTTTATAACATAATCTTCAAAAATATAGGTTTTTAAATTTCCTATGTGTGCAAAGTTATATGGTGTTGGTCAGCAAAAATATACCTTTACTTCTTCTTGTCTTAATGGTTTAAATCTATCTTTTTCTAAAGTTAACGTATTATAAATATGGAGCATAAAAATTGAGTTATAAATTAATTTTTCGTATTTTTTCTTTGTTTTGCTTTTTCCAGCATAATTTTTGATATCTTTATTGGATCACAGTAGTTTTCTAGTTTTCCATCGACAATAACATTTGGTCATTTTTCACATTGTCACTGGCAAGGACATGTCTCATAAGCTATATTTTCTAATTTAAACTTCTCTATATCAGATGCTATTCTTTTTAAAATATATTCACTAAATCTCCCTTTACATGACTTTCAAGTACAAACTTGTATTTTCATAAAATTATTGTATTAATTCCTAAATTATGGCGAGATTATACAAAAAAAATAAAAAAATACAAAATAAATTTGCATAATATTTTTTTTCTATATAATAACAGAGCTTTAAAATAAGCAATGCCGGGTTAGCTCAGTGGTAGAGCAGCGGACTGAAAATCCGTGTGTCGCAAGTTCAATCCTCGCACTCGGCACCATTTCTTGATTAGTAAAATAAAGCTTTACTATAAAAATTCTATAATTTTACACCATATGACACAAGGACAAAAAACCTTGTGTCTTTTATTGTATTTTACACTAAAAATGGAATAAATAAAGTAAGCTGGTTTTAGTCCCGTTTTTTTAGTTTACATTTTTGCATTCTTTGAATATTTATGATACACTTAAGAAAATATAAAAGATTTGAATACTCTAACTATGATAGTAAATAAAAATAATCTATTAGAATACATAAAAACTTCTCAATTTATTGATAATATTTTTAAAAATAATTTGCTAAAATATTTTGATAAACTAGAGCAAGAAAAGATTTTACTTTTAGTAAAGTATTTTAATATTCAAAGACAAGAAGTTTTAACACTACTTACAAGATTTAAAGATGTAGAAATTTGTACCTTTGATGATATAAAAAATAACATTGATAATACAACAAGAATGAAAATAAAATATGAAGAAAAACAAGAACTTAAAAGTGAAGAAGATGAACTATTAGCATTAGTACATTCAATTAATAACCTATAATTTTATGCCACAAGCAGAGTTATTACAACAAAATAATACATCACCTGCGATTAATAGAACAGAGCTATTAAAAGACTCTCAAGATAGAGAATTTAATAGGCTTTTATGAACTCTAGAATCTGACCGTTTCTCATTACTGGATTTAGAAAATTTACTTATAAATATTTGAAAAACTAATCCAAAAGTAATTCCATATATTCAAGAATATAACGCCAACTTTAATACTTGATTAGAACAAGTTTTAATGCAAAGTTGAGTTTGAAAAATTGAAACACAATTTAAACCAAAAGAAAGAGCTAAGGTTTGAACTGAAAAACCAAATATAACACTCTCTCAAGAAAAACAAAATAGTCTTGTGAAGTCTTGAGAAATTGAAATAAAAGCCAAAGAACAAGAATTAAAACAACTAGAACAAAAACTTATTCAAATAAATCTCATAAGCCAAGTTGCAAGTATGTATAAAGAATACTTGCAAAGTATAATGGAAGCAATAAAACTAAAATCTATTCCAGACTTATTTTCAAAAAGTCCAAATATGTTTAAAGATGAAAGATATGCAGGACAAATAAAAGTTATTTGAGAAAAAGTAAGATTTTTAGACAATCTCGTATCATTTTTAAGCACATTATGAAATTATAATGAAGTAAAAAATTTAGATGTAGGAAAAATCGTAAATGAGCTTTTTGTATCGGAAAAAGAATTATCAGAGAGTTGAATTATGAGTCAACCACTTGTAAATTGAATTTTACATAAAGAAGCAAGGGTATCTTGAGCAAACCACTGATATGAAGAAATAAAAAGAATGTTATTAACTCCTAATTTAACACCAGAAAAAGCAGAAAAAATAAAACTTTCAGTATTTGAAAAAATAAGACAATTTGATACATTATGAAATGATGATAATTGACTTGTTTTAGATTCATGAGAAGCTATATCATCAAGAATAACTCCAAATATTTTAGAAAATAAAAAATTAAGAGAAAGACTAGATATTAATGATGTTTTTAATTCTCTTGAATCTTTTTGAAATGACAAAAAAGAAGTATTATTAAAATCTTTAATTAATTGAAAAACTTGATTAAGAGAGTTTATAAATTGAACTTGATTATTAGATAAACTATGATTTAAAACTGAAAAATCTAAAACTAGCTTTATTGAATCTCTTTATAAAAATTTAAAAGAAAATCTTTGAAAAATAGATGATAATAAAGCAAAAGAAGAACTTAAATCAAAAATAAACGAACAATTTGATTTTCAAAAACAAAGATTACCTCAAGAAAAACACGAAGAATTAGAAACAAAAAGAAAAAAGGCGTTGATTGATAAAAATATTTCATTATGAGTTCAAATATTAAAACAAGAATCAACTTTTATGATTTTTGAAAAAATGTTTATCAATAAAGTTTTAAAAAATAATGCAAGATTTGTAGAAAGTGTTTGAAAGTCAGATAATGTTGTAAATCTTTATAGAGATATTGAATGAATTTGAGATAAAGTAAGTGATAAAACTTTTAACAGTATTTCTGTTTGAACACAATTTTTAACTGAACAAATAGCAATAATGCTTGTTTCTTGAGTGATTTGATGAGTGTTAGCAAAATGATGATGATTACTTATGTGAAGAATTGCCCCAGCAAGTCAAAATCTTCCTTGAGCTTTAAAGTGGAGTGCTTGAACTATGGTAGAATGAACTTGATTCTATTTTGTTTATACAGTTATGAACGGAGCTGTTCATGAAGAAAAATCATGAGAAATAATGAAAAATTATAGTCATTATGATTTAGCTAGAACTATCGTATTTTTATGAGTATTAAGAAGTCTTCCTCTTGATAAAGCAAAAGAAATGACTAATATTCAAAATGGTTGATTAAATGAATTAAAAAATATTACTCTTGATACTACAGCTATACTTTGAACTGATATAGCTATTAGATGAGCTTCACAACTTTTAACTGGAAAAGAATCATTTAAAACCGATGTTGATGGAAATATAACAGTTGAAAGTATCTGAGAATTTTTAGTTGAAGAATTAGCTTTTATAGTTCCACTTATTATTTGATTAAGACAATCTGATAAAGCTATTGGAAGTTTATTTGAAAATGGTAAAAACCCTAAAATTACAGTTATCACAAAAGAAAATGAGTTTATAATTCAAATTGAATGATTAAAAAAAGAAATAAGAGCTTTAAGGCAACAAACGAATAGTTTGAAAAATAAATGAAAATCTAGTAAAGAAGTAAGTGAAGAATTAAAAGCAAAAAAGAAAGAATATAAAGAATTGAGAGATGAAAATGCTGATATTTTAGGAAAATCTTGAAGTTGAAATACAGATATTAAAGATACAGTTCTACCAAATCAAAATCAATCTCAAAATCCTAAAGAAAATTCAAGACAAGCAAAAGACACCAATAATCAGAAAGATAATGTAAATATGAATACTGGTATAAGAACTTTACAAGATGTGTTAAATTGAAAAAATATTGAAGATGTGATGAAATGATTTGATGTGACCAAAAGATGATTATCTGGAAAATTTCAAGAACTAATAAGAAATTGATGAGATAAAATAAAAGCAGAAGAATTAATTAGACAAGAAGTTGATTTGAGAGTAATGGAGCTTGAAAAAGCTGGAGTAAAAATAGCCCCAGTTGAATGAGAATTATTTATAAGGAAATTTAAAGACGATAGAATAGCTGAATTTGATAAATTAGTTGAAGCTAGAAAATGATGAAATATTCCTGAAAATATGAAAATAAGTTATAACTGAAGAGAATGGGATTTAAAGTTGAGAGATGTAAAAGGAATGAATGAATATTTTGGAGAATGGTTGAAAAATCAACAAAATAAAGCAAATAATAAAAATGAAAATGTAGAATAATTAATTTATAATACCTATTATTATGTGAGATTTACAAATACATAAACCTGAAATAGTTCAGCAAGTATCTTGATGACAACAAAATCCTCAAGAAGTTTTAAATAGTGCTATTGAAAAACAAAGGCAAACTATTATTGAATGAATGAGACAAAATTTAATAAATTTATGATACTCTCAAGAAAAGATAAAAACTTTCAAGTTTGAGGTTGTTTGAAATATATGAATAATTATCAACTCAAAATGATTTTTAAATTCTTGGTATAAATATTCAAATTGAAAAGTTGAATATTATACAAATTTACCATGAATTCAGAAAGATAGGTTTTTATGATTCTGAGAAAAAAAATCTTGATATAAACTTGAAAATTGAAAATTATCTAAAGGGTGACAAGAAATACATCAATTCTTAAGTAATTGAAAAATAAATCCAGATTTTGTTAAATGAATAGATGATTTAGATTTCTATACAGAAGCACAAAATACATTTTGATTAATGAAAGCAATATATGAATGAGATAAAATTGAATTTGATGTACCATCTTTTTATTTATCAATAGTAAGATGAGTATCAAGAATAAAAGATGTAATGTATTTTTATTCAAAATGATACATACCAGAAAAAGACTTTGAAAAATTATTATTAAGAGCAATGCAAGAACTACCAAATCAATGTAGTGATACAAGATTTAATAATTTAGTATTATGAAAAAGAAATTGAGAAAATGTTACAATGGAAGTCACAAAAAGTGAATTAGATGAATATTTAAAACCAACAAAGTGAGCTCCTCTTATAACCCAAAAAATGTATGATGATTGTTTAAGAAGAATTGAAGCTAGAGATAGAAAATTAAATTGAGAAAAATGAGTAAAGGAACAATGAAGAACTGAAAGAAAAATCGAATGAGCTAGAAATTGATTTGTAGATAGAGTCAAAGGAGTTTTAGGGTTTTAGTAAATGTCTTCTAAAGACTAAAAAAAAGTTGATTTTAATAAATTAACTTTTTTTTATTTCCCTTCCTTAGGAGGAATAGCATAATAGTTAAATAAATACTGTGAAATTCTTGCGAATGTTCTTGCTACGGTTTCTCAACCAAATATACTCGATCTTGGTCTTTCAATTTTTACAATCATTACAAACTTTGGGTCTTCTGCTGGAGCATATCATGCAAAAAATCACATAGTAGAAGCAGGTCAGCTTTCATATCTTCCTTTATAAGCAATTTGCGCTGTACCTGTTTTTCAGGCAATAGAATACCCCTTTACCGCACCGTTTTTAGCAGCTCATGTATTTACTCAATCCACCAATACTTCAGTCATAGTTTTTGCCGTAGTTTCTTTCAATACTCTATGAGTAGCTTCTGGTTTATTGACGATACTCTTTCCATCTGGAAAATCAATCTTTTTTACAATTTGCGGTTTATAATACACTCCTCCATTTGCTAACACGCTATATGCAGATGCCATTTGTATCATAGTCGCTGTAATTCATTGTCAAAATGAGGTGGTAAAAAGTTGCGCTCTTGACCATCTTTCATATGGATCAAGCCTTCCAAATACCTCTCATTCTAAGGTAATCCCCGTTTTTTTACCGATTCAAAAACTTTCTATATATTTATGAAAAATAGATGCCCCTATTCTTTGCGCAATTCTAATCATTCACACATTACAAGAAAAATTCATTGCATTTTGAAATGTTTTATACCCTAAACATTGACTCGATACATTTTTAATCGTAAAGTTATCAATTTTTATAAATCATTCATCTTTATACATATCATATCTGCTGATTTCTCATGTATCAATAGCAGCAGCAAAAACAATAGGTTTAAAAATACTTCATACTTCGTATAAATCTTGAATAATATCATTTTTATAAACCCCTCATCATTGTCTATTGGCAAATACGTATTTCTCTAGAGTCGGGTCGGTATATTCCTCTCTTGAAATTTCTCTTAAAAATAACTTTTTTCCGTCATAAATATACTCACTTCCACTCACATTATCAACTGCAAGAACACGAGACCCAAGCAAATTTACCATAGGATTTGGGTATTTTTCTGGAGTCACTTTTATGAGTTCAAATGCCTCTCCTGGAGAGTTTGGATTAAATCTTGGATGACTTGCCATGGCAATAACATTTCCAGTTTTTGGGTCCATGACAACTACACTTATATTGTTTGCCTGATAATCAAAAATATCTACGTCAATAATATCTTCCACTGCTTTTTGAATGTTTCTGTCAATAGTAAGAGTAATATTGGCTCATGCCAATCATGTCTGATCTTCTAAACTCAGGGGTTCTATAAGTCTTCCAAGACTATCTTTTTTAGCGTAAGTTTCAGATGCCTTTCATTTGAGAAGATGATTATAATATCCTTCGATTCCATATTTTCACTCTCAAGAATTATCAACAAATCCTAAAATAGTAGAGGCCATGCCATTTTCCGGATAATATCTATGTTGTTGTGAAGATACAATAATAAAATGGGCCATCATATCTTCTTTTTTGATAAATCCTCTAGCATACGCTTCTTTTTCTTCAGCGAGCTTCGTTTTTAAATAATCCGAAGTAGAAATAGAAAGTTTGGTTTGAATAAGTAAATATCTCAGTACTCTCTTTCTTATTAAATGTTCTATAGTATCTTTTTCTTCTCATATTACGAGAGCTACTCTATTGGCAACAAAAGGAGCATCCACTATCTCTTCTGGATTCACAAATAAATTACTCCCATTTATATAGACTCCTGATAAATGAAGTTTTTCTAATTCAAATGCCTGTTCTACCGTTAAATTATCCTTAAGAAGAACACTCGTTACTTTTGTTCTGGAAATTCTTTCATTTACTCTTGATAATATTCTATCTTTCAAATACACTTCATTCATTCTAAAGTCTGGAACTTCGAGTACTCATAAAAATTTATTAAGTCATTTTTTACACTCATGAGTTGTTTTTGATGCACAAATTTCTCTATAAACAATATCGGTAAGAAAATTGGCTAATTTTGTCTTATTTCCCTCAAGTGATGGATCAATTGCTAAATCGATAAGATCAACCGAAGAAGCAAGCACCTTTCCTTTTTCATTATCAGAAAAAATATTCCCCCTTGATACTGGAGTTTTAGTGGTTGATGTTTGTTGTTTAATAGCCAAGTCTTTATAATAAGAATGGTTTAATACCGTAAAAGAAAATAATTCAATAATTATCAAAAACGCAAAAATACCAAAAAAAGAAAATACATAATATTCTCTTGGATATTTTTGAAATAATTGAGATATTTTTAACAATACTGCTTTTTGTTTATTCATACTTTTGTAATTTTCAAACTAAATGTTCCGGAATATAATGATTATTAAAATCAGGATTACATACTTTTTTTCTTATATTTTCAAAATCTTGTTGTGACATTTTTGATTGTACTTCTTTTTGAAAAATTTCAAGTATAAATGGGAAATCTCATTGCCAATTATCATAGGCCATTTTCATAGCTAAAATAACTTCCTCATTGGTTCCTACACATTCAAAAGGTTTTATTCAAGAAATTCAAGCAAGTTCTCTAAAAAGAGTTTCGAGTGTAACATCTTCGTATAATTCTTTTCAAAAAATACTGAGTGTTTCATCTCGAGTCAAAAAAGGTCTTAATATACTGTACACAAAAAGGCATTTTGGACAAGCATTACACCAATATTTTTTTACTCCTGATTGGATTGAAGCAGAAGTTTTAAAGATTTTAAAATTTGTATTGCAACTCGAAAAAGAAGTAAAATATTTTTTTCAAAATTTGGCAAAAAATTCTGCTATTTTTATCTCATAATAAGGTCTGAGTAACGAAAAATATTTCGTATGTGATGAAATATATTCAGATACATATGCTCAAAAATCTTTTTCAAATTCGACACTTTTACTCCATTGATGATTTATCTCAAATCCTTGATAAAAAGTATTTCCAAAATTGGCAGATTTTTCATTGGATAAAACGATATATTTATAATCATACAGATAACTCACCAGCTCGAGCACAAACGCTATCATTCCAGTAATCGGAACATGTCAATTATACGCTCATAAAGCATTTACCTCAGAGATATTTTTTGAAAGCTCTCTCTTAATGAAAAGTCTTTTTATTCCAGCATTATAAGAGGTATTTTCATATAAAATATTGTCATTTTGAGCAAATGTAACCAAATCTATTTTTTCTCCCATTTGTTTTAAAAGTTCTATAGAAACTATTGAATCTTTTCCTCATCCAACTGGCACAAGGTATTTTTCACTTGATGAAAAATCTTTTTTATGATACTGTTTTTCACTCAAAAAAGAAAATTGAAAAAGATTGCTTGGATCTATTTTATTTTTATATAAAAATTCCCCCAATCCATGCAAATAAAATTTTTTCCAAAAAGAGAGTTGTTTTTCGTCCAATTTTCATGTTTTCAAAATCAGATTTTTTGAAAGAAATGTTTTATAATAACTAATACCCAGTGCGATATGAAGATGAAACAGCATATTTTCTACTATAGTCATATCGATATCTTGTCTGAGAGAAAAATCATCTTGAGAAAAGAAAATTTTTTCCTCAAAAAAAACTACCTCGTCAAAGGAATATACAAAAGTAGCTTGCATTTTTTCTTTTTCAAAGAAAAAGTTTTCAAAATAAAAATTATTATATGCTTTCATGTTTTTCAAAATTAATTTTTTCTATACTAAACAAAAAGATATTTTTTTCAATAAAAAAAATAATTTGAAAAAAAAACAAATTCCTATAAAATGCCTATTAAGTATTTTTACCTATATAATTTTCATACCATGAAGTTTTCTCAAAATGGAACTACTATTATTGAATCTATCGTAGTAATGATGATAGTAGTTGTATGAGTCATAGGAATGTATAATATTTTTGTTAAATCCCAACATATTTCTACCAGTACCTCAAATAGAGTTCAAGCAATAGCAATGGCAAGAGAATGAATCGAAGCACTCACCAATATAAGAGATACCAATTGGTTGTTATATGGAGTAAATAACCAAAAGTGTTGGCATACCATGAATTATAATGGAAATTGTATTACGGCAGCCAGTTGAGCTACTATGATAGCAACTGGAAGTTATATTCTCTATCAAAACCCTTCAAGTAATAGATGGTATTTATCATGAGTAACAGTAATTGATGATAATTATTCAACCGGAACATATAGAAATGATTTTAGAGTGAATTTAGAAATGGTAGGAGGTAGTAACTTTTACACACAATCAGGAGGAACCAATTTCTCACCTCTATTTACCAGAGAAATAAAAATCAGTTACCTAGATAGTTTTTCTCCTCCACAACAAATGAAAGTAGAAGCTTTAGTAAGATGGTCTGATAGTGCTAGAAGTTGATGAAACTATGAAGTAAAATTTGATACGATTTTAACAAACTGGAAAAAATAAAGATTTACAAAATTGTAAATCTTTATTTTTTAGGCTTCTGATTGTTCTTTATCGCTTGTTGGTAATCCATCCAGAATCTCATCAATAGATCTTTCAACTTTTAATTTTTGTCAAAATATCTCATTTTCTTCTTCTTGATGAGGTTTATTTTTTAAGTTATCATAAACTTTTTTTATCATCTCACTATATTTAGCTTCATTATTTTCATTCAGTTCATAAGGAAATATTTCAAATCCTTTTTTACTCATTGCTACTACTATTTGATAATCCTTATATCCATCAATTCATCATCTTTTTAGAAACGGTTGTATTTTTGAAAAAACATCCCTTTCTAAATTCATATAAGATTGTTTAAAAAATTCAAATCTATTTTCTTCATCTTTATCAAGTTCTTTATTATTCGTGATTTCTGTCATAGAGTCCATATGCATCGCAAGAATTTTTTTTGAAGATTTTGAAGTAAAAGTTCCTCCATCTCACAATTTAATTTTTGATAATAATCCTCAAGTTACAGCTACAGTAGAATTCCCTTGATCATAAAATCATTCTTCGATAGCATCTTCCTTAGCAGAAAATCCATCATCTGTTACAATTCACTTAATTTTTTCATAGTACATTTTTAATACTTCATTATCTTTTTGATTCATTTTAGTAACTACAAATCCATCATTCATATTAATCACAGGGTATAATGTCTCTCCATATGTATCCCAAAAATTCTTCATTGATACAGAGATTTTTCAGGAATCACTTCATTTTTTTGCTTTTTGAAAAGCTTCATACATTTTTGTTTTCGTTCCTCAGGAATAGAGTTCAATAACCCTCTCTAAATATTTTTGATATAACTCGACTCAAGATTTACTAGTACATAGAGCTAAAGAATTATATGGTGTAGTACCTCAAAAAGTTTTTAATTTTTTAATTAAAGATTGATGCAAATCAAGAGATAATCCTGAGGCCATGATTACAAATGGTATGGTATTCATCTTCCAAGCTGGATCTGGTCACATAGCCCAAACATTTTCCATTCATCCAATCCCATTGGCAAAAGTTGATCATTTAAACTCTCACATAATATAACTAATTCTTCAATCAGCCGTCATTTTCAATGAAGTTTCTCTCTCTCCATCACCATTTTCTTTTGATAGTCCTTCTTGAATAGCACCTCCGAAGTCTTTATGTATTTTAGATCTTCTTTTTGGTTTTATCTTTCCATCAGCTTGTTGACCTAAAAGTGTTTGAATTAAAGCTTCCTCAGTAATAACCAAATTAGGGTCATCTTTTAATGCATCTTCAGTAAGCTTTGGAATCATACTTTTATGTCCTCAAAGTTTTTCAAACCACATATAACTTCCTCTGTATTTAGCTAAATCTTTGGGATAGAGTGACCCATACTTAAGTACCGCAAACATAGCTGCCTCTATCTCATACTGAGGTGCTGATTTATTCTCTAAAATATGTAAAATCATTGGAAACATAACTTTTGAATCAACTCAAGTCAGTTCTTTTTTAATTTTTTCCATGGTTTCTTTTTCAGAATTTTCCACTTCTGATTGTAATTCAACGCGCAAATGATAGGGAAGAAATTTTCCAAAAAAGAGCGCTGCTTTAGCTGCTTTTACTTTATTTCCAGTTTCTAAATTATGCTCAATAGTATGAATCATCTGCTCTACTCATTTCATAATTTCCGTAATAGACCAAAAATTTGACATCCACGAAGTAAAAAGACTTCTATGTCCATGAATATGTTCCCCATGGTGTTCTTCGTGCGCCTCTTCAACAGGTTGTTTTTTAGGAGTAAGATCTCTTTTTTTTATGAGCATAAAAAAATCTGTGTAATTCATATTTTTTCCATACTTTTTACCTTCAAAAACATTTGGTTCATTTTTATCTTTATTTCATTCTTTATATTCTCACATACTAAAAGTTATTTTATCATCCTCTATTTTATCTATTAGTATAGTTTGATCCTTTTTTTGATCTTTTCCAACCAATAAATTAATTCCAGAATAATCTTTTAAATTCTCAGCATCTTTTGGAATCAATTTTCAATCTTTAAAAATAATATCTTTAAAGTTTTCATTTACTGTCGATAGAGTATCCAAAAATTCTGTCACAGTATCGATTCTTTCAAAACGAGTACATTTATTTTGCTCAAAAGCTTCTAAAAATATAGATAAATTCTCTCATGCAAAAACTTCTCAACTATCGAGTCTTATAGAATTATCAACTTCATTATAAGTAACTGAAAAAAAGTTTTCATCAAAATCATTATTTTTATCATTTTTTCCTTTTGGAAACTTAAATGCCATTTTTTCAAGTGGAATATTTTGTCATTTTGGATCTAATTCATTGAGTGCATCCTCTAAA
Organism: Candidatus Altimarinota bacterium; assembly: GCA_024710565.1. Taxonomy (GTDB): domain Bacteria; phylum Patescibacteriota; class Gracilibacteria; order BD1-5; family UBA6164; genus UBA7396. The sequence continues at coordinate 14,031 of JANJUN010000046.1, forward strand.
TCTTTTCTTGATTTTATTTCATTCTTTTCAGGTATTTTACTTAATTCACTATCATTTTGAATTGTTTCATTTTTTTGAATTGAAACAAATGCATTATTTGATTGTGATTTATTTAAAAGTTGAAATAATTCTTGATATGTATGAATCTTTGCAGTTCAAGTATTTGAAGAGGAAATTCAGTATAATTTTGTTACATTCACCAGCTCAACTCAAGTAGTTGAAATATTTTTTATATAAAAATAAAATGTTTTATCGTTTCAAGATTCGTCTTTTTTTGTAATTGTTAAATAACTTCAAACAGAAAAATTTGAATTTATTTCTTCTTTCAATGATTGACTTAAATCTTTTGAAGCTTTACAAAATGATTTAAAATCTTGTAATCATAAAATCTCATTTGATTCTAATTTATTCAAATTAAATTCATCAGTTATCGATTGTAAAATTTGATTTGAATCATCTAACAAATCAATTTTGTTCCATTCTAATTCGTTTGTATCTAAATATAATCTACTCAAATCTACTTCGGTTTTAATTTTTTGAACTTCGTCATCAGTTAAAAGATTATTAAATTCCTTTATCTTTTTATCAATGAAGTCATTTATTTTATTATCATCGATAAGTTTTAATCATTTTGCATGAGCAATTGATATACTTGGAATAAAATATTGTATAAATTCTAATTGTGATTTTTTATCTAAATAACCTAAAATTCATTTTATATCTTCTACATAAACTGTAGAATTCATATTATAAATAGAGAGAATTTTTAATTGTAATTCCTTATTATTGTTTATTTGGTGAATAATCCCTGGATTGCTAAAAATATTTTCTAATATCTTTTCTTCATCTTTTGTTACAACCTTAGATTGGTTTTCTAAATCTTCTTTTTTGATTCAAACTTGATTTATGAGAAAATTTCTTCTTTTTATTTGTGAATAATATATTCTAGAAAGCTCTGATTGTGATGATGATATAATTTTTTTATTTAATTCTTTTTTTTGCTTATCATCGAGATTATATTCATAAATAAATAATTTTTCTAGATTTTTAATTAAATCATAAATAGGAAAAGTTTGGTAATTTATTAAATAATTCAGTTTTTGTAGATAGACATTTTTATTTTCTCAAAAATTTTTTATGATACTATGATCGTAATCATTATCCGCTTTTTCAAGAAAATCCATAAAATCTTTCCACTTATTTTCTAAGGAAATATTTTTAAAATATTCTAAATTTCAATCTATTTTATCTTCAATAAATGCTTGTATTGGTCATTTATAATCAAAATGAGTTACTGATTTTTTAGGGATTTCTTGAGTCTCTATTTGAGATAATTTTTCTTTACTATTTGCCATAAATATTATTGTTTTAAAAAATATTTTGTTTATTATAACATAAAATAGGGAAAAAAGCAAAAATAATATTTTACTAAAAAAAGTTTTTAAATATAATCTTTTCCACTTAAGAAATAACTTATTTTTATGCTAATTTTTATTTGAATTCTCACCTCAATTATCGTTTTTTCGATCATTATTTTAGTTCATGAATACGGACATTTTAAAACGGCTCGTATTTTTAAGGTAAAAGTTGAAGAATTTGGGCTTTGAATTCCACCAAAAGCTCGTAAATTATGGACCGATAAGCATGGTACTGAATATACCCTCAATTGGCTTCCACTTTGAGGTTTTGTAAGACTGAGATGAGAAAATATCCATACTTTTGCTCTCTACGATGCAGAAAAAAATATTCACAATAATGAAAGCCTCTCACATGCCATCAAAAATAAACAAGATATTTTTGATAAAACTGGAAAAAAAATTCCTCTTTTCCTCATAGAAGAAATCGAAGAAAAGCTCAAAGAAAACGAATCAGAAGATTCCCTCCAGTCAAAACCAGCTTGGCAACAAGCAATTATCATGTTAGCTTGAGTTTTTATGAACTTTTTGTTAGCTATTTTTATATTTTCAATTTTATTTTTTATCTGAATTTGACCGATTTGAATAAATGATAAAATTCAAACTTCTCTCGATTTAAAACTCATTCCAACACCTGAAAAAGCAAAAGAAATCTGACTCATTTTAGAAAATTCTTGAGTATATTTATTACCAGTGGAAGATTCTATTGCTCAAAAATCCGGAATAAAAAATTATGATTTAGTTTTAAAAGCAAATCAGAGAGAAATAAACAACTATGAAGAATTAAAAAATATTATCTGAGAAAATAAAGAAAAATCTATTGTTTTTGAAATACAAAGAAGTCTTAATAATTGTGATATCAGCAAAACAAATAATTGTAGTTTTGAAATGGTTGAACTTTCTATAATTCCCGATGATGAAGGAAAAATCGGAAGTTATTTAATTCCAAATACACAAATTAACAAAGATTTTCAATATAATTTTTCTTTTATAGAATCTATTCAATATGGATTTAGCGAAACCTATGGACAGATCATTTTGACCTTTAAATGACTTTCGATGATAACTCAAAAGATATTTGCACCAGAAACTCCAAAAGAAAGACAAGAAGCTATAGCCCAAATATCTTGACCGATCGGAATGGTTGATTTTATGACGAAATCTATTTCTAATGGAATCATATTTATTCTCATTATATGAGCTATTATATCTATCAATTTATGAGTTTTTAATTTATTACCAATTCCAGCTCTTGATGGAGGAAGATTTTTACTCATTACCATCAACTCTATTATAAAGAAAATATTTGGGAAAAAAGCTATTTCAGACACGCTTGAAGGAATGCTTCATGTTGGTTTTTTTATACTTTTAATTGCTTTAAGTATAATAATAGCATATAATGACATCATTAAAATTATGAACTAAATAATATATTAATTTTTACCTTTTATATATGAATGAAAATATAATTTCTGGAATAAAAAAATACGTAAATATGATGATGTGACCTTTAGAAAATCACTATTATCACCAATATGAACATGCTCTTGATGTAGCCAATAGAGTAGTCGAATTATGAAAAAAAGAGTGAATTTCTGATGAAATGTTAGAAATACTGGTAATTGCTGCCTTGTTTCACGATATATGATTTGTTATTCAATATGATGACAATGAGTCGATAGGAGCTACTATTGCAAAAAACTATCTCAAATCTATTTTTTATCCAGCTGAAAAAATCAAGCTTATTGAAGAACTTATTATTGCGACTACTCCGACGAGATTACCAAATAATATCCTAGAAAGTATTATAAAAGACGCCGACACAGACAACGTGTGAAGGGATGATTTTTTTGAAAAAGGAAATAGTTTAAAAAAAGAATTAGAAAGTATTAAGAAAATTAAAATTCTTGATCCAGAATGGACTCATTATTCTATAAATTTTTTACGCGAACATAAATTTGTTACTAAAACGAGTGTCATAGAAAGACAAGCTAAAAAGGAAGAAAATTTAAGAAAATTAGAAGAAAAAGTAGTTCTTCCAGAAAGTTGACCATCTCTTTAAAAAAGAAAAAAATGAAGCAGCAAAAGATTGAGAAAGAAGAGATTTTAAAATTAACCATAAAAAAAATGTTTCAATTTGAATTAAAAAACACTGACAATAAAGCAAGAGCTTGAGTATTTCAAACACCACATGGGAGTATAGAAACTCCTGTTTTTATGCCCGTTGGAACTAAATCAACTGTTAAATGAATCCACAATACTGAACTGGATGAAATGTGAGCTCAAATTATTTTAAATAATACTTATCATCTGTATCTCAGACCTGGAGATAAAGTTGTAAAACATTTTGGATGAATTCATAAATTCTCAAACTATAATAAACCAATGCTCACTGATAGCTGAGGTTTTCAAGTATTTTCTCTTGGACAAACTGGAATGAACGGATTTAAAAATAAAGAAAGTCTGGTAAAAATAACAGAAGACTGAGTTCACTTTAGAAGTTTTATTGATGGATCAAAACATTTTTTCACGGCAGAAAATGTGATGGATATTCAATCAAATCTTGGGGCGGATATTATCATGGCTTTTGATGAGTGTGCTCCCGGAACTTCAACTCATGATTACGCAAAAAAAGCGATGGAAAGAACTCATCGTTGGGCTCTGAGAAGTCTTGAGCAAGTTCAAAAAAATAATAAAAAAAGGATTGAAGAATGAAGTTACCCTCAAGCACTCTTCCCTATTATTCAATGAGTAACTTATGATGATTTAAGACTTGAATCTACTCGTTTTATTTCATCACTTGATACTCACTGAGTGGCTATTTGATGACTTTCCGTTTGAGAAGCAAAACCAGAAATGTATAGAATACTTGAAGTGATAAATCCTGAACTTCCACAAAATAAGCCGAGATATATCATGTGAATTTGAACACCTGAAGATTTGGTTGAATGTATTTATAGAGGAATGGATATGTTTGATTGTGTGCTACCAACTCGTATCGGAAGGCATTGAACTGCTTTTTCTGCTCAGGGATATATAAAAATTACCAATGAAAAACATAAACTCAGTGATGAGAAGCTTGATCCGAGTTGTGATTGTAAAGTATGTAATAACTATTCTAAATGATATCTAAGACATCTCGTACAAGAAGATGAAATGCTTGGACTTCAACTGATGAGTTATCATAATTTATATTTTTTAGTACATCTTGCTAAAAACGCAAGAAAGGCAATTTTAGAAAATAATTATGAAAATTTCAGAAACGATTTCTGGAGTAAATATGATTTGAGTTTAAAAAAATAGATTTGCATTTATTTAAAAAACTATATAATTTATAGTAATTTATTATTAACAAAAATATTATGAATTACTTTGAAAAAAGTCTTATTGAGCATAAAAAATATAACTGAAAACTGGAAACTATTTCAAAAGTTCCTCTGGAGAATAAAGATGATTTAAGTACGTATTATTCTCCTTGAGTTGCTGAGCCTTGCAGAGAAATTGCTCGTGATAAATCAAAAGTGTATGATTACACGCTCAAAGCAAATACGGTTGCTGTGATTTCAGACGGAACAGCAGTTTTGGGACTATGAGATATAGGACCAGAAGCTGGGCTTCCAGTTATGGAGTGAAAATGTGTATTATTTAAAAAATTTGCTTGAATAAATGCTTTTCCAATAGTTTTAAATACCAAAGATACTGAGGAAATTATTAGAACGATAAAAAATATTGCTCCAACTTTTGGTTGAATAAATCTTGAAGATATTTCTGCTCCGAGATGTTTTGAAATAGAAGAAAGACTCAAAAACGAACTTGATATTCCAGTAATGCATGATGACCAACACGGAACCGCTATAGTAACATTAGCTTGAATTATTAACGGGTTAAAAATTACTGGCAAGAAAAAAGAAGAAGTAAAAGTAGTGGTAAACTGAGTTTGAGCTGCATGAGTTGCTATAACAAAATTATTACTATTATACGGAATAAAAGACATAGTTATGGTTGATAGTGTTTGAACGATTCACCCTGGAAGAAAAGATTTAAATCCAGTAAAAGAAATGCTAACTAATATCACCAATACTGCTTGTTTACTTGACCCAAGTAGTGACAGTTGTATTATTGGAGGACTTGATACAGCAGTTGCTGGAAGAGATATATTTATTTGAGTCTCTGCCCCATGAGTTTTAACTCCTGAAATGGTTGCGTCGATGAATAAAGATCCAATGATTTTTGCTATGGCAAATCCAACTCCAGAAATTATGCCAGATATTGCAAAAGCTGCATGAGCAAAAATAATAGCAACTGGGAGAAGTGATTTCCCAAATCAACTAAACAACGTTCTCGTGTTCCCTTGAGTATTTAAGTGAGCTTTAAAAAATTGAGTGAAAAAAATTACTGATGAAATGAAACTACGTGCTGCTGAGAATTTAGCAAATGCCGTAAAAAATCCAAATCCAGATAAAATAATTCCTTCTCCTTTTGAAGACTGAATTGCTGATTTAGTGGCAGAAGCTATAAAATAATTTGATATTTTTATAAAAGACTATAAGATAAGAAAAATTTATTTTATAGTCTTTTTTTATGAACGAATTATTTAAAAATTATGATATCAAACTCAGTAATGAACAAGAAAAAAAATTTCAAGATTTCTTACAAATTTTTATAGAAACCAACTCTCAAATCAATCTATCTGCTATCAGAGATGAATCAGGAATTATAGAAAAACATTTTATTGATAGCATTATTCTCAACAACTTTTGTTCCATAGAATGAAAAATATTAGACCTTTGAACTGGTTGAGGCTTCCCTGGAATTCCATTAAAAATTATGGACAATAATAACAGTGACTTTACACTAGTTGATAGTATCTGAAAAAAAGTAAAAGTAGTAAATGATTTTATAGAGAAGCTAGAACTGAAAAATATAAAAGCTATTCAAGCAAGAGCTGAAGAGCTTGGTCATAACCCTGAACACAGAGGAAAATACAACATGGTTGTTTCTCGCGCAACTGCTTATCTACCAACACTTTTAGAATATACCATTCCCCTTTTATCAGTTGGATGAATTTTTGTTTCGTATAAACTAGATAATGATGAAGAGATAAAAGAAGCCACAAAAGCACTCCATGTACTCGATGCTGAAATAATTGCTATAAAAAAATATGAGCTTGCTGGACAAAAAAGAGCATTTTTATTTATACAAAAAATAGCCGAAACTCATAAGAAATATCCTAGAAGTATTTGAGAACCGCTTCAAAATCCTATTAAATAATTCTTTTTTTACCTCACAAAAATCGGATTCTTTCCTAAAAAATCTGAAGGTTATATATTAACACTAACTTAAATTTATGATTTATATTCTTCCTACCGATACATGTTTTGGTATTGGTTGTGCCTTTGATGATACAAAAAACTACCACAAAATATACCAAATAAAAAAAAGACCTTTCGAAAAACCTCTCGCAATTATGGTAGAAAGCTTTGATTGGCTTTGAGAAAACACATCTTTAAATAACGAGCAAATAAAGTTTCTAAAAAATTACAAAAGACCTTTTACTATTTTGACTGAATGTCCTTATATGCAAATGGTCCTCAATCTCGAACAAGAAGATTTTGAATACCAAAATAAAGAAGCCTATAAGAAAATAGCTTTTCGAGTAGCACATAATGACATACAAAAAAAGCTTATCTCTGAAATTGGTCCTATCTTTTTAACCAGTGCTAATTTTTCTGGAGAAAAAGAGATTTATAATATTGAGGAGGCTAAAAAACAATTTAGTAATTGTAAACATATTACATTTTTATGAGAATGAATTACTCTCGATAATTCCGTAAAACCATCTGATATCTTTGAATTTGAAGGAGAAACTCTCAATATACATTACCTCAGACAATAAAAAAGAATGCGATTTAAATCGCATTCTTTTTTATTCTTCAACTTTTCTGGAAACTCGAATTGATTTTTTTAAACTTTTTTTTGTTTCATTTTCGACTTCATTCATATCTCATAAAACCATCTTTGATTTGGTAATAATTTTATCCGCATCTTTTAAGAGTTCTAACAATAAGTAAAAACTACTGATTCATATTACCAACCCGGCAAATCACATAAAATGCTCTGATAAAATAAGTACTAAAAACGTTAAACTTAAAGGAAGTTTTATGTATGAAGATACTATTTTAGGATTGAGGTAGTAGGCTTCTACTGCGTGAATAAATGCAACCAAAAATATTATTTCAAAAATCACACTCAGCGTTCCAAATGTAGTATAACCGATAATTAAAATAGGAAAACTCGATATAAAAGTTCAAAGTACCGGTATAAATCCACAAATAAATACAATAATAGCTAACGTATAGAGAAATGGAAACCCAGAGGAGTGAAGAAGTCAAATAATAAATAATCCAATCGTTGTAAGAACAGCATTTGTAAGAGCAATCATGCTTTGTGCCTTAAACACAAGACCAAAAGTTTTTACGATTTTTTCTATTATAATTTTATATTCATGATAGAGAAAACCAAAATTTGATTTTTCAAGTCATTTTAAGTATTCCCCCAGTTTATCTCTATCGATAATAAAAATATAACTGAGTATTAAAGAAATCATTATTTTAATAAATACTGCTCAAAAAGCTTTTATTTTATCAAATACTTGCATAAGAATATCAATATCTTGTTTTGAAAAAATTTCATTGATACTTCCTCAAATTTCTGAATTGATATTTTTGATTTCTTCAAGTTTCGATGTTATCATCATAACAGGTTCTTTTAAAGCTGGAAGATAATTTGGTAGTTCTCTCAATTCACGAGTCAGTTGTGGTAATAAATCTGAAAGTGCAAAAAATATCGTTCCTATAAATATTAAGTACAAGAAAATAATGATAATATTGAGAGAAAAGAATTTTTTCACTACAAGAATTTGTTTTTTACTTCTCAATATTTTATCAATAAATTGATCAAATTTATCTTTTATAAAACTTCAAGAAGTCAAAAATAGATAAGAGAAAATAAACGTGAGAAATAATACGAGTAAAAAATGCTGTAATAAATAAAAAGCTCCTATTAAAAGGAAATACGCTATTATTTTTTGTAAAAAATATTTATTTAAAAAGAGGCGAGAAGCTTTTTTAAGAAAAGACATAAGGCGTAAGTTATTTTTTAAACTTTTTTTATTTTATAATTTTTTCTAAAAAATCAAAATTTAATCTTCTTTTCTCCATTTCAACACTTCCAATTTTGATTTTTAGAGTGTCTCAAACTTGAAAAAATAAATCTTTAGAAAAACTAAATTTCATATGTTCACTATCATAATCAAATTTATTTTTTCATATACTATTTCCAACTTGTTCAATGGAAACAAATCATTCTGCTGTATTATCTAGTTCTACAAAAAATCAACTTTCTATCATACCAGAAATCACTCATTCAAACTCTTCTCCGATGCGTTTTTCATAATATTTACAAATCATAAGATCTCTTACAGCATATTCTAATTTTTCAGCTTTTCTTTCAGTATCAGAAGTATTTTTTGAAACTGATTTTAAAATAGTTTTATAGTGTTCGATTCTTACTTTATCGAGTTTTCAAGATAATTTTTCTTTTATAATTCTATGAATTTGTAAATCTGGATATCTTCTTATTGGTGAAGTAAAGTGAGAATAATATTCTAAATTCAGTCAAAAATGCCCAACATTTTCCTCAGAATAAATAGCTTTTTCAAGGCTTCTCAAAATAAGTTTTTGAAGTAATTTTTGTTTTGGATTTCACTCAATTTGTTTTAATATATCAGCCAAAATTTTTGGTGTTAAATTTTTGTATGGTAAAATAATCTCAAAAATATTGAGAGTATTTCTGAGTTTTTCTACATCATCTTCTGCTGGAACTGGATGTACTCTATATACAAAAGGAAGCTTAGAATAGACCTCTCAAACGCTTTCATTTGCTAAAACCATAAATTCTTCAATGATTTTCATACTCTCATATCTCTCATATTTTTCTATTGCGATAGGATTTCAAAACTCATCAAGTTTTATCTTTGTTTCTGGAAAATCAAAATCAAGGATTCAAGCTTTTTGTTTTTTTAATTTTACGATATTTTTTAGCTCATAAGAAAGATTTACCGCGTCAGAAAGCTCTTTTGAAATAATTCAACCAAATTTTAATTCATCTCAAACTCATAATTTCTTATCCAGTATTTCTTGTACTTCCCTATAGGTGAGACGAAAATGAGAAGAAATCACACTTTCATATACTTTTTTTGAAATAACATTTCATTTTTCATCAATAACCATTTCACAAGTGAGTGTGAGTTTTTTTGTATGAGGATTGAGTGAGCACAGGTCATTTGATAATTTTTCAGGAAGCATCGGAATAACTCTATCAACTAAATAAATAGAGTTTCATCTTTTAAAAGCCTCTTTATCTAAGAAACTTCATTCTTTTACATATTCTGCTACATCAGCGATAGAAACAAGTAATTTATAATTTTTTCCGTCTTTTTCTACTCAAACGGCATCATCTAAATCTTTTGCATCTTCGCCATCAATGGTAAAAATAAGTTTTTTTGTGAGATCTATTCTTTTTGCGCTTTCTTCAAATTTTAATTTTTCAGCTTCTGCTAAAACACTTTCTCAAAAACGAATTCTTGCTCATCACTCGAGAGCAATTCACATAATATCTACTCAAGTTTTTTCACTATCTCAAAGTATTTCAAAAATACTTCATTCAGGATTTTTTCCTTCCCAAGCAGTGATTTTTATAGCAACTTTATCTCAGTTTTTTATTTGATCTTTATATTTTGATAGTTTTTTATTTGAAATATGAACATCCGCTTTAAAAGCTGGATTATCTAGTACAACAAAAGCAAAATCTTTTACTAGTTCAATTTTTCACACTAAAATCCTATCCGCCCTTTTTATCACCTTGGTAATTACGGCTTCCTTTCTACGATTAAATACTTTTATAACAGCCTCAACTTCATCTCCATCTAGTGCTCCGTTTAGATTTTTTGGATAGACAAAATATCACTTTTCTTGCCCTTCTACATCTACAAATCAAAAATCATTATTTTTACTTCCAGAATACACTCAAACTATTTTTTCTAAGTCTGAGTAATCTTCTTGCTTTTTTATATAATTTTTATATCTTGAGGTTTTATTGGAAAAAGATTTTTTTTCATCTTTTTTTTGAAATCTATTTTCTTTATGATTTTTCTTGAATTCTCCCCCAGAGGATTTTTTTTTGTCTTTTCAAGACCATTCACCTTGTTTTTTCACTTTTTGAAAATTAGTAATATTATGCGTATTTTACCTATTTTAGAAAAATAGCAAAAATAAAAGAAAACTTGAGAAAGTTTTCTTTTATTTTTCCTTAAATATATTTTTGTAATTTTAAGTATTCAACTTGGGAAAAGATCTATTTATATTTTCATCTAGATTTTTTAAAGTTGCTTTTAGAGATATTTAATAATTTGCTATTTGTGATATATATTATTATATTAGTTTATAAATTCTATGTATGTATTATTTTTATCTAATAAATCAAATATTTCTTTTGGTCTTACGTCCAAATTATCAATATAAGATTTTTGTAAAAATTTTGCATCACTAATTTCAAACGCATGTGTGGCTGATTGATTATTGATTTCATCAAAATCATGAATATTTAGTATTTCAAACCATATATCCAAATACAATTCTCCACTTAAATTTTTAAATTCTCTTATGAGTACACATTTTCAAATCTCTGGCGTTATTCATAATTCTTCTACAAATTCTCTTGAGAGACATTCTTTAAAAGTTTCTCATCCTTCATACGTTCATCATGGTAAACAATAAAATCATCATTTGTTTACATATGCAAAGAAAATTTTATTTTCCTTTTTTACTACTCATCTCACTTTAATTGTGTGCATATATTTTATTTGTTAAATAATAAATTATAAAAATCATATCTCGCCTGTAAATCTTGTTGAAGATATTTTGGAAATCTATCTTTTCTAATAAAAATATCAATAATACTTAAATTACTTAGTTCATTATTTTGTTTTTTTGCATCATTATATATTCTTAAAAAAGATTTTCTTAAATTAAACAACTGCTTCTTAACTTCTACCTCATTTTTAAATACTTTTGTAAAAGAACAATATTTATCAATGTTATTTCAAGCTACAAATCTTCATTGTTCCCATTTATATAATGGATAATGAATAATTTGTCCTTCTTTTGTATAAGTGATATTATTATTCCATGAAAAATGGTCTCAAAGAAATGATTTTCTACATGCTATAATACCATTTTCTCTATATTGTTTTCTAAATTCTTTCATAATATATTCATTTCACGGTTTGAGGGTATTTTGACAAATTTTTTCAAAACAGTCCTTTTTAGTAATTCTATAATCAATTGGTCTTCATTTATACATAGATTTAAAGGAAAAATAATCTGATCATGAGAGTAAAAAATCATGGAAATCTTTTTGAATATCTCAATACGAATATCCTAAAAGGATATTATCTTTCAATTGAGAAATATCAAATTTATCATCAATAATTAACTCAATGTCTAAATCTGAGTTATCTTTAATAGAATAATTCTTTCCATAAATAGTACTTCCGAAATATAAAACTGAGTATATTCCGTCTATTTTACATATATCATTTATTTCTTGAATCAAATCATTTACTTTTATAGTATTTTCTAATAATTTTAGTAAATTTACCACATGATAATTATCTAAATGATTTTTAAATTTTTCAACTAAATAATCTATTACTTCTTTTTCTTGATGAAGAGATATTTTTGCAAAATTAGATAAAAAATCATCTGATAAGGCCGAATTAAAGTCAAAAGTATCAAATAAATTATCTAATATATTTACTATTTGATTTCAAGAAAACGATATATTATTATTCAATGAAGTTAATTCTTTTTCCTCTAATCTAAATATCTCATCATTTCTAATATTATTTTCTAACCAAACCTTTGGGGGTAATTGATGAATATTTCATATCAAACATCTGGCTATACTATTATGTGTTAATAATAATAAATTATAGTTTTGTGTTTTAGTAACATTAATTATTTTTTTTATTTCTGGTATAACTCTTAATTCCATTTCTTGAGCTGATTCTCAGAAATTTGACTTATGAATATACTTATTTGTTTCAAGAGTGTGTAAACAATTTGTTAATCATTTTTCTCTCGCCTGATCTAAAGTAAGTCATTCTATTTCTCAAAAATTTTGGGGATGAAGTACCGGAAATTCAACCACACAAGGATTACCATATTTCCTAATAATATCTGACGTCATTTGGGCTCTCATTTGTGGAGAGGATATAATCATATCAATTTGTTTTCATATTCTTGCTCAAATATTATGAGCATCAATCTTTCATTTATCAGTAAGCTGAACATCTGTTATTCAAACAATAGCTTTCGTTATATTTGCAGTTGTTTCTCAATGGCGAGCTATATATATTTCTCATTTCATATTCATTTATTTAAAAAATAAAGCATTGCAAATTGCCAAGCTTTTATACCCTTTGTAAAAAATAAAAATATTGAAAAAATTAAGAAAAATTATTTTATATCTTTTAATATTTTTTTTTGTTTTGATTTTTCCATCTGTAAAAATGGTAATGATAGTTTTTCAAGCAATTCTTTTGTTTTTATTTTGAGATGAATGTTTTCAAACATGACATCAAAAAAAAGTTCATCATATAAAGGACTAAAAAAATTATACATTCCTTCAAAATTATTTTCATTTAAAAACTCTTTTTTCGCAATTTGAAGTACAAGTCTTTTTGCAATTTTCTCTTTATCATTTTTAAGTAAATAAAGTATTTTTTGTCTAAAAAAAGTTAAATTATCTTGTGTTATTTTCATAATTTTTGTTTAATAATTCTATAAATATATCCATTATTTTTTATAATTTGATCTAAAGTCAAAAGGTAAATATTTCATATTTTCCTGAAAAATAGCTAAATAAATATCTTCAACAACATCTTAAGATAGAAGTAATTCTAAAATTATCTCCTCTTAAATTCAGTGAGAAATACTTCTTTTTAATCTCTATATGAATGCAAAAAAGTGGCCTATTTTCGTTGTTTTTCAATAAAATATATTTTTGAAAAAGAATGAGTCTTGGTAGACTTTTTCAAATAATCTTACTTTTATAAACATGATTATTTTTTTATATTTTGGATATTAAAAAAATACCTCACATATACTATGAGGTATTTCAAAGAAAAATACTGAAAAAGTTAAGAAAAAGTTAGTTATTATCTTCAAGTAAATGTTTATGCTGTTCTATAAATAAATTATTTTCTTTTCATCAAATTTGTTGTAAGAGTTTTAAGAATATACGTTTATATTCATTTTTTATTATTCAACCTGTAATAAAACCTTTTATCATATCAGTAGTAAATTTTCATCAAAAATGAGAATTATACATATGTAAAATTTGTTCAATTATTTCTAAATTATAAAAATTCATCGATAGTTTACTCAATAGCACCATAAGCTCTTTTTCCCCATACAATTCATAATATGATATAAGTAATTTCTCCTTATTTGGTATATCATCATCTCACGTGGAATCATAGTCAAAATATTCTTTTTTATGAATATTGAAAATTTTTATAATATATTCAGTAAGAGTATGTAATATTCTTTTATTATATTTATAGTCTGTTCAATTTATTATATCCAAACAATATAATAATTTTTCAATATCATTATCACGTTGAGTGTAACCATCTATAATTTCTTCTATTTCGGAATTACTCATACCATGGATAGCAAATTGAAAGTTATTTTCACAGATTGAAAAGTCTTTTAATAACAACTTATGTAATTTTCAAGATATTTTTATGTTTCTTTTATTAGCATATTCTAATATATGAGATAAAAAACTTGTTTTTTCATTTTTGTCAATTGACTCTAATTCTAATATTTTATAAACTACTAATTCTACTTGTTCTCATAAAAGTATTATTAAAACCTTTAATATATCATAAATTATTGGTCGATCAATAGATTCAAAGTTTTCTAATAAATAAAATAATTTATTTTCACATACCTTTATCAATTTACTTTGTTCAATACCTGCTCTTAAGAATACTTCTAATATTGCATTATTTATAAGATAATTTGAATTAGAATAGAATTTTTCAATAAAAAAATCTATTCCAAAATGTGAAAAATTTCTTGAAATAATATCAATAGATATTTCACAAATTTCTGGGCTTCATGATAAAATACCTTCTATATAAATATGTTTATAAGATGCATCAAAATTTTTTCATAAAATAGCCAACACTATATCTGGATATTTTGAATCATTATTAATATATAGTTGCATAAAAAAATCAAATATCTCTTTTGAATTTCTCTCTAGAAAAATTTTTAAAAATTCATTTTCAAAAAAATGTCATTTAACATATGTATAATTTTCTTTAAAGAAATGGAATAATTCATCACTATTCAATATATCACTATATTGAGACAGACAAAAAAGCTTAATATAAATATCATTTGTATGAAAAAAAACATTATAAATTTCTTGTTGAAAACGAGTATCATCTGTTAATACTTTTCTCAATGTTTGGATATATGATCTTGCTAAATCTCGACTTATATTTCTTTTGAGAATATCTATTACCTGATTAATATTTTGAAAAGAACGTTTTTGTAAGATATTTAAAATGAGAGTCTGTCCCCTATAATCTTCATTTATTACTGATTGAGTTAAGTATAAATCAACATAATATAAATATTGAGATTGATTTAAAAAATATCACTCATTTAAAAAATCAATATATTTTTCTCATTTAATATTTTTCTCATTTAATTCAGATATAATAGATTCCCAAATATCAACTAAAAAATCAATTTCTTTTACATCGCTTCCAAGTCTTTCTCTGAGAAAATAATATACTGTCTTAATAACATAAAAAAAATGAGTCTGTTGAATAATTTCTAATAAAAATTCTGTTGAAACATAAGAAAAAATTTTTATGATATCAGCTGGAATGTTATAATCATTATATGTTTTTTTAATATATTCCTCTAGAAACTTAGTTTCTCATAATAAATATAATTTCTCACTAATGAGTAACTGATAATCTTTTTGTAAAAATGTTTTTTTTAAAAAGTCTTTAATATATAACTTCTTATTATCCAGAATTAAAATATATAATATTTCTATATTTTCTTGAGATAACTCAATTCTTTGTAAATATTCATTCATCATTCCTTCATCTAATTTTCCCAATAAATAAACTATCTTATGATGTATTGTTTGAGAAAAATAGTTCTCATTCTCATCTATTTGTTTTAAAAATTTTTCCTTTAATTCTTCATCTGTTTTTATAAAATTCACTAACATCTCCAAAAAATTTGTATCAACTTTTTTCAATTCTTGGCACAAAAATCATTCATAATTAAAGTCTGGTTCACTTTTCATTTCATCAAAAATATATTTTGCAGCAAAATATTCTTTAAAACTTTGATGTACAAAATCAAATTCCTGAGTCTCAGTATTTTTCCTAAATAGTAAATTTACTCACTCTATTGCATCATCATTCGGCAATGATATGTATTCATCAAGACTGGTTATTTTTTCATTCTCTATTATTTGTAAATATGCTATTTTTCCTAATCCTGAATATATTTGTTTTAAATATGATTCTTTATTTATCTTTCTTTCTTTATTTTTTCATACATTAAAATCAACCAATCTTCTTTTCACTATTCTTTCGTAAAGTTCTATTATATTTATTTGGCCTATTTCTAACACTTCATCACTCGCAACCAGCTCACAAACCATACACAAAACAAGTGGATTATTTCATGCTCCGTTGAGTTTTTCTAGTATCGTCTGAGTACTAGCTATTTTTTTCTCATTATTATGAAAATATTTTCTTAAATAATCATCTATATTTTCTTTCGTAAAATCTTGTATTTCTATTATTTCTTGATTTCTTTCTATTATTTTTTTTTGTTGTTTTCCCTCATCTTTTTCTTCATCATATGTTTGTAAATATCCCTTTCTTGAGGTAATAATCACTTTTGTATTTTTTGAAAGTTCTAATAGTTTTTCATCTAATTTTTTTCTATTTTCTTCTCATTTTATATCACTTTCATCTATTGAATCAAATAAGTAAACAACTTGATAGTTTTCATAAATAGCATGATTTAATTCTTGAATTATATCTAATTTTTTTCATGACAAATTTATGTAAACAGGATAATATGGTTTAACCAAGTTCTGACTTATAAGGATTAATTCATTAAGCGCTTCTAGAATATACAATAATAAATATGATTTTCAAGATCATGCTTTTCACTCAATATATTTTATAGGTTTTCAACTTTTAATTAACTCTATAGGATTACCTATATATTCACTATGACTAAAATTAAAATGTGGATTTATATCTACTCATTCTTTTATTCTTTTATCTAATGATCTTTCTCTAGTTTCTATTACTTGTGGATATACCTCTAAGTAATATCTTATAATATTTTCTTCTTCTTTTGATAATTTTACTTTAATTTCTTTTACTAAATCTATATATTCTTTATCAGCGAATAATTCATTTAATATCTTTATTTCTTTATTTTTTATTAGTTTTATTAAACAAAATATTCTTAATTCTATTACATCACTATAAAGATATTCATCTCTTTTAAATAATTCAGTATTTTTTATAAAATACACATTCAACTTATTTTGAAAATCTATCATTGATGAATACTCTATCTCTGGAAATATTTGTTTCAATTTTAAATAATTTGATAACGTGATTTTTAATATATCTTTATTATTTATTTTTTTGTGATTTGAATTATAATCTATAAAATCATATAATTCTTCTTCAAATCTACATATACTTCATCTTAATGATATATTTCATTCAGCTCACAATAAACTCATTCAATGTGAATATGATCTATTTCAGATTATTATTATATTTTCATATTTATTGTCTTGATTTAAATTTTCTAATTCTGTTACTACTTTACTTATTTCTCATGGTTTTTCTGCATATTCTTTTCCTGTATCTACAGTTTTATCTGATCATGGCAGATTTACATGTTGTTTATTTTCAACTTCAAATTTTATAGCTAATGATTTTCCTGTTATTCTACACCTTTGCATTCATTCTTCAGAATCATAATATGCCAATAATGTTCTCTCTGGATTATTTAATAATTCTTTGATTTGTTCATAACTAATATATTCCCCTACTTTCATTTCTTTAAAGTCTGTACATATTAATTTATCTACTATGCTTGATAATTCATTTATTCTTTTTTTCTCATCTTCCGTTATTATTTTTTTTCTTAATTTCTCTAAAAGTATATTATACTCCTTTACTTCTTCTCTAGTTTCATCATAAGGAAAATGTCTTAAATATGTTATTCTTGTTTTTACTTTTCTCTCTCATAATACTTCTTGTATTTCTTTAGGTGTATAATTAATTTTTCTTGATACTTTTACTACATCTTCTTTTACTCATTCACTAGCTAAAATAACCTCTTTATCCAAAGAAGTTTGTTCTCTATTTCAGTTTATTTGAACTCTCTTATTTATTGTCATAAAAAAAGAAGTAATTAATACTCCTTTATTTTATCATATTTTCTCTTATTATTCAAATTTCTGACTATATTTTTCTGATAGTTCAAATTTTTAAATTTAATTCTCACATTTTTATAAAAAAATCTGTTATACTTCATTTACAAACTATTTGTAATTTTTCTCCAGTTTTTGCTTCTACAAACTTCAAAAGTGGTAAAATGATTTTTCAAAGCATTTCATTTTTATTTCAAGTATAACTTGAGATAGGTAAATCCTTATTTGATATTTCTTCTCAAATATTTTCAAGTAATTTATTTATAACTTCTATTGTCGTATTTTGTGATGGAATATCTTTTGAAGTTAATTTTTGACCATTAAAATATATTTTACTTTCAATCATATCAAACAACAATCAATCAGAATGATTTTTAATAATTTCATTATAATCTCATAAAAAACTATTTCATTTATTGTCTTTAAAAATAACCTTATTTTTATCAACGTATTTTGAATAAATTCAATTTGTTATAAATTGCTCTATTTTAATAGGAGAAACCTCAGAATCATCCATATATGATGCATATTCTAATTCTATTTGTGGATAATTATTTTTTATATCTTCAATTGTTTTTAAAACTGTATTTCTAGAAACTCAAGATTTTGTAACCAAAATATACCCTCATCAAAGTTTTCAAGTATAAATAGGACATATTCACATTATTTCTTGATAATTAGTTCTATTATTTTTAAATAAATGACTAAAATCTCAAGCAAAACTATTTTGTTCCTCAAAAGTTTCTATAACATTTCTACAAGTATTAACATGATTTATAAATTTTGACGTAAATTCCTCATTAAATGGCTCATTATAAATTTTATATAAATACTCTAACATCTTTAGATTTTCTAAATTTATATGTTTAAGTTTTGTTTGTAAAACTTGATTTTTATCTTCAAAATCTAAAAAATATTTTTCTTTCGTGTCTTTATTTATTATTTTAACAAAATCAGAAATATAATCATTTTTGCGTTGTAAATCTTTATAATATTCTACTTGATTTGTATTTGATGGTAATCAAGAAAATAAAATATAATAATCAAATGGTAATCAAACTCATGAATTATTTAAAGAAGAGAAAGTATATGAAATATCATCAAATGAATCAATATCTACATCTTTTGCAGAAGATAAAAAATATGAAACTGACTTATTTCATTTAAGCGTAAAAACAGAATTATGTCAAAGAGATGTATTGTATCAAGAACGAGATAAAAAATTAATTTTTCAAGAAAGAGAAAAAACATCTTTTTCAATATTTATAAAATCACTTCAATTACTTTCTGACATTAAAAATAATAATCAATAAGAAAGTATTGCTGATGAAGTTGGAGAAAATCAAAGTGAATGTCATCTAGCAGTTTCTGAAAGTATTTCTATTTCTACTCAAAAGTTTATATTATTTTTATGAAATTCTTCTAAAAGTAAATTTACAACTTTTTGCTCTTCTTTATTTATTTTAGAATATTCAACTTTTTCAAATTCTTTTTTATTCAAATTAAAAAAAGTAACATTATTAAAAATTATTTTTTTATCATTTCTTTTTTTTATTCAAACATAACATTTTAAAGGAATAGATGACTTAATTCTTAAATATCAAACTGAATTTAAACCAATTCCCTCATAAGTCCAAGGAAAACTAAAACACCCACTTAAAACCAAATCATTTCTTGCAAAAAAATCTTTATATACATCTGGAAAATGTTTTTGTAAACTCTCGGTATTCATAACAATTCTTTCCATAAATAAAGAAAAAAATATATAAAATTAAAATAATTATATAAAAATCAGAAAAATAGCAAAAATTAATTTATAAGAAATAAATTGAAATTATTATATTTAAAAGAAAAAATATATATAGAAATCTAAAATTTTAAATATTTTTAATACATGTTGTACCAAACATTTTTCACTTTTTTGTCTTTTTTTAAGAACAAAAATATAATTTATTTTAATTTAAAAATCAAACTATTTTCAACAAAAATGCTCTACTATTTTCTTTACTGCTTTATTTCTTAATTTTCCAATAGCCTCATTTTTCTCATATTTTCAATAATTAAGATAAAGCGGATGAAATAATTCTTGTTGCTTATATTGTACAGATATACTTAATTGACTTCACTCCTCTTTTTCTTCAATTTGAAACAAAAATTCCTCATCGGTATTTAAAACTTTTGTCACACTTAAAAGAGAAAGTATTGATTTTGAAGTAAACTTTTTATCCTGAAGCAAGACCTTTTTTAGAGTTTGTTTGAGTGCCTCACTTTTTCAAACCAATAAAACCCCAATTGCCCAAGCCCAATTTGCTTTTTCCCCATTTTCTAAATCATTACGTATTTCTTCCACAATTATTTGAGGAATTTTTTTCCCAGCTCATACCGTATCTCTTATATTTTTTGTAAAATGGGAAGTATTTAAATCTTCTCCATTTTTATGTTTTAATTTCGAAACAATCTTCTTTCATTTGAGTTCATTATCAGCATCTCTTCCAAGAATATCAATCACCGTTCTGGAAACATTGATATGTTCAGCAATATCAAAAATTTCTTGTTGTGAATATACTCAGGATTCTTGTCTTAAATGAACCCATTTTAAAACCCTGTGTATCACCGTATCGGCATATCTTCTAATAGGTGAAGTAAAGTGTGAATAATTCATCAATGCTAATCCAGCATGACGTCAAGCACAAGCATAATAATATGCCTTTTCATCGGTTGAATTATGAAGTCTAAAAATAGAATCATATTTATTTCTTACACATAAAATAGCAGAACATATATTTGCTAAAATCATATACTCTTCAATAATGATAGACGGTATTTTTTTTCTCGAAAAATGTTCTTTTTCTCTATTGGGTCAAATATAAAGTTGTCTATCACTTTCATCAAAATTCATATTTGCTCATTCTCTTGTTCTTATATATCTCCTTTTTCTTGCTATTTCATACATCAATTGAAATATTTCATGATCTTCCATTTCTGGATTTGAAAAAACATCCATAAAACTTTCATAATCATGTCTTTTTTTATTTTTAAAAATGGATTCATAAATACAAAAATCTTTTATTTCTGCATCGTTATCCAAATCTATTCTGATACTTAATGTTAATTTTTCCCCATTTTCATTAAGTGATAAGAGATTTTGTGATAATTCAGGAGGAAACATATTGATTACTCATTCTCCCCTATAAATACTCGTGGTTCTTTTTAACGCTTCTACATCAAGTGGAGTATAAACAGGAACTGCTTCTGTAATGTCACTAATATGGACAAAAACACTATATCCATTTGCATTTTTTTCTACCCAAATAGCATCATCCAAATCAAGTGATTCAATTCCATCGATACTAATTCCTGTCTCATAAACTCTTTTTATCGCTTGATCTTGAACTCCATTTTGCGTAAGTAGTTTTGCTTGGTGAAGTGAGAGTTTTGAATAGTCTGCGTTTATAATTGTTTTTTTATCGTATCCAGACAATATTTCAGTAATTCTTGAGGATTGTTTCATATTTATAAAATAATTCTATAAGAGGTCAAGTATATATTTTAAAACAAAATGTCAATAATTTTTATTGTTTTTTATAAAAATCCTACTATGAAAAATATTGCATTAAAATAAAAAAGATTATAATACCAAGTATCATAAATAAAAAAGTATGAAAAACCTATTAAAATTATGTATTATTGCTTTCTTTTTGATATTCTTTTGAAAGACATTTTGATTTGATATAAATACTTTAGGACCTATTGATTCTTCTGTTATTGATCAAGTAAAAATCCTCTCCTCAGAAGAAAAAAAAGACATTGAAACCAAAATTGAAGAAATACGAAACAAATATACTGCAGAAATACTTTTGGTGATGATTTCTACGACAAATGGTGAAGATATTGCCTCTTTAGGAACAGAAATATGACAAAAGGTCTGAGTCTGAAAATCAGATATCGATAATGGAGTGGTCGTTTTAATAGCACTTGACGATCGTGCTTGGAATATCTCAACTGGATACGGAGTAGAATGAGTTTTACCTGATTTACTCGTAAATAAATTGTGAGAGAAAAATTTTTCTCTTTTCAAAGAACAAAAATATTTTGAAGGGATATATTGACTTTTAAATGATATAGATACTGTTTTTTCTTGAGATAAAAGTATTATTTCCTCTCAAAATGAAAATCAGTGAGACATTTCCTTCCTTTTGGTTATCAATTTTTTTATAGCCATGATAGTATCAAGTATATTTTTAAAACCTCTGCAAAAAAGACGCGAAATAAAAAAACTATTGAGTTTCGTTGGAATAGCCTATCTAGTAACGCTTCCTCTTACTATAATAGCCGTTGGTATGATATGAATATTGGTACATATCTTGATCTGGATTTTTTGATGATTTTTTTGAATATTTTGAGAGGCTGGAAAATGAAATGGTGGTAGATTTTGATGATGAGGGGGAAGTTCTTCTTGATGATTTGGGTGAGGAGGCTTTTGATGATGAGGGAGCTCTTGAAAATGGTAATATTATTTTATATTTTATTTTTTAAATATTGTATTATGAAAAAAACATGAATCATTGTATTATGAATACTCATATTTTTAGGAATTTTTTTCTCTTGAAAATATAATAATTTAGTAACCAAAGAAGAAGCTGTAAATACAGCTTGGTCACAAGTAGAAAATCAGTATCAAAGAAGATTTGATCTGATCCCAAATATAGTTGCTTCTGTAAAATGAGAAGCAAATTTTGAAAAATCAACTCTAGAATCTGTAATCCAAGCAAGAGCATCTGCAACAAAAACTACTATTGATATAAATGATGCCACCGAGTTTGAGGAATTTCAAAAAGAACAATCTGGTATTTCTCAAGCACTCTCAAGACTCTTGATGGTGAGCGAAAACTATCCAAACTTAAAAGCAAATCAAGCCTTTAGCGATTTAAGAATACAGCTCGAAGGAACTGAAAATAGAATTTCAACAGAAAGAATGAGATATAATGAAGTAGTACAAGATTTTAATGTTTATATCAGAAGTTTTCCAAATAATATTTTCGCCTCTGTATTATGATTTGAGAAGAAAAATTTATTTCAAAGTGATGAAGGAGCTCAAAAAGCACCAACCGTAAATTTTGAAGAATAAAAAAAGTGAACTTTAAAGTTCACTTTTTTTATTCAAATATATTCATTGCTGATATTTTGGTGCCCAAGATGGGACTCGAACCCACACACCTTTCGGCATACGCACCTCAAGCGTACGTGTCTACCAATTCCACCACCTGGGCATAAATTATGAGGTTTTTGGTGCCTCGAGCGAGAATCGAACTCGCACTTCTCGCGAAATGGGATTTTGAGTCCCACGTGTCTACCAATTCCACCATCGAGGCAAAAAGAAAGCTTTGCAATTATATGCAAAACTTCTAAAAATCAAATTTTTTATAATATTTTTCTTATTCCATTAAAAGCGCATTCGCAATTACCTTTGAAACTTCGGCTCTTGTCATATTTTTATATGGTTGAAACATAACTTTTCCATCTATGGTATATCCATCAACCACACACATGTTATTTGCTTTTTGAATATACTTTACCTCCCATCCAGATTGATCTACATCCTCAAAACGAGTAATATAAGCTTCTTTAGGAATAACTCCTGATATTTGAAATATCATCTTAAGAGCCTCAGCACGAGTTACAGGATCATGTGGACGAAATAAAGAATTCTTTTTATCTATTACTCATAATTCTAATGCTTTTGCAATCACTTTTGCCTCCCAAGCATTTTTATCAACGTCCGTATATGAAATATTATAGGTAACTGCTTTCGTATAGTCAACACAAAATGATCTCAGTAATACTTTTAAATATTCTGCTCTTGATATAGTATTTTCTGGTTTAAATAAACTCGTATCATAATATCATTGCATAATAGATGAATTCCCTAGTGATTGAATATATTTTTTTGCAAAAGAATTTCCAATATCTGAAAAAGAAACATTCATTTTAGGAAATACACACTGCCTTGCTTTTACCAACTCATTTTCCTCACATTGTTTTAGTTTTTTCTTTTCTATAATAGGATTTACCGGTTTTTCAGGAGGAGTTTTAGTATCAATAACTTCTGGAGGATCTGTATTTTTTACAGGGTCTTCTCCGACAGATGTTGGGGTCTCTTTTTGAGACTCTCAACAAACTCAATCATAATATGTTGGTGAAAAATCTCCCTCAGGACAATTATCTTTTTTCGGAGTAATTGATGCCCCACCACCTCATCATCCAGATGAAGAAGATGCAACTATAAGCCACCTAGCATATGCTGTCATATTTCAAATAACTTTTGTATTTGGTGTTACTTGTATCCCCCCTGTTCCACTATCAAACCATCATTGAAAAGTATATCCTGTTCTATTAGTAGAAGAAAGAGTACCTATTTCATTATCATAAATCACTTTTTGACTTCATGGGGTTGGAGTACTTCCTCCATTTCCATCATATGTTACGGTATATTGTCTTGCTACACTACATGAAGAAGTCGTTCCTCATTGTCAATCACATGACCATGTAAAACTTCCTGTTCATGAAGTAATACTTGACGCAATTCCTGATGCACATAGATTTGTACTTGGCGCTGTTAGAGTAGCTTCTGTCGTAGCACTTCAACAGACTCCATTGATCGTAAGGTCCCACTGAGCATATACTGTCATATTTCAAACAACTTTCGTATTTTGTGTCACCTGTGTACCTCCTGTTTGACTATCAAACCATCATTTAAATACATATCCGCCTCTCGTACTCGTCGCAAGACTTCCTATTTCATTATTATATATTACTTTTTGA
>JANJUN010000047.1 GCA_024710565.1 Candidatus Altimarinota bacterium
AGTAGCAAATAAAATAACTTTTGATATTTCTTGAATTTCTGGAACAGCTCCAGATATAAATATAAGTTATTCTGGAAGTTTAGAAGATAATTTTTGAAATATCTTGGATAGTTTTTCAAACATACAAATTGATGAAAAAATTTCTCCAAAACTAGAAAGTTCTTTCACATTAGACCAAAACAGTGACGGAAAAATGGATGGAATTTTACTTCATTTTTCAGAAGATTTAAATGCAAACCTCTGAGATATTTCTGTTTGAGTAAATGGATATACGATAAATAATTATTCAATGAGTGGTAGTCAAAGTGTTATAGTAAATGTACATCAAAAATCAACGTATGATACAGACGCAACACCACTTATAAATCTGATTTCTAATTCTTTATTAAAAGATATAAATAACAATATAGTTTTATCTCAAAATATTAATTCTCAAGATGGAGTTGGTCCAGTTATTATTTGAGCAAGGTATGAACCAAGTACGCATAAGGTATTTGTAAATTTTTCTGAAACTATCAATAATCTAGATTTTATAACTTGAAATTTTGTTTTAGCTAATGCTGGAAGTTATACTATTGACTCAGTAAATATTTGAGAAAAATCAATTACTTTATCAAATGAAACTATAAATTATTCTTCTTCAACTATTTCTTTTGTTTCAAATAGTGTAAGAGATGCTTTAGGAAATAAACAAAGTTGAACTCATTATGTTTCTATTACCGCACCAATTATTATAAATGAAATAATGGTTTCAAACGACATAAATAATAATTACATTGAACTTCATAATTTATCTAGTGACATTATAAGTTTATCAGGTTGGACAATTGCGGGAATAACTCTTCCAAATGATACTATTTCAGCAAATGGATATTATCTAATTTCAAAAACAGCCAAAGCAACTTCTCTTATAAATGTTGATCCAGATTTTGTAGCAAATATTGACCTATCTTGAAGTGAAATAGTTTTAAATAATGGAAGTATTGATATAGATACAGCAAGTTTAACAACATGACTTTGAGATATGTGAATTCCAGCTTCAATTGAGAGAAAATCTCCTACTTGAAATGGGTTATTAACAGCAAGTTGGTATAAAGCTTTAGTTTCAAATTGATTTGATACTCAAGCTCCACTTTGAACTCCCAAAACGATAAATGTATTTGATACGACATCTCCAAATTTAACTACCAATTTAACTGGAAATTTATTATTACCAATTTGATATTATGATATAGTTTACACTTATAGTGATGATATTTTAATAAATACGGGAAGTATAAGTTTTGCTTTAGAAAAATGGGACTGAAATAGTTTTGAAAATATTTTGTGATATTCAACATGAGTTATTAATGCAAATAATGCTAATTTTTCTCTTTCTTGACTTGGTTATGGTAGATATAAAGCAAGTTTTTCTATTTCAGATAGTGCTTGAAATATTTCAAATGATACCAAAGAATTTTATGTAGATAATTTCAGTTTCACTATAAGTACGGGAAGTGTAAATTTATGAATTTTAGAACCAAATAATTTAAAACTAGCTTCTGATTTAGTAGAAGTTGAGATAAAAACTATTGGAGCAGGATTTAATTTAAAACATATTATTTCTTCTAATGATTTAGGAAATTGGGATACTCAAAAATGATTATGAGCATGTAAGTGAGCTTTATGTAATAGTTTAGAAGATTATTCTTGAGCTATTATTGAAAATCAAGTTGGGGAATTACAATCAAGTTGAGCTTTAAAAACGTATAATTATAAAATAAAGTACGGAGCTAAAATTGATAGTTTAAAAGAAGCTTGAATATACCAAGTAGATAGTAAGTATAAAATAGAAATAAACTATTAAATAAAAGTATCAGAAAGATACTTTTATTTTTTGATTTTTTTTGATTTTTCATATACTAAAGGCAAAATTTAACAGATTAACAAATATTATGGAATTAAAAAATATTAGAAATTTTTGTATTATAGCTCACATTGACCATGGAAAATCAACTCTAGCAGATAGACTTTTAGAAATTACTGGAACGATTGATAAAAGAGATCTCAGAGCTCAAACTCTTGATACAATGGAACTGGAACAAGAAAGATGAATTACCATTAAATTAACTCCGGTGAGAATGAAATGGAAATGAAGTGAACTTAATATGATAGATACTCCAGGGCATGTTGATTTTCAATATGAAGTTTCTCGTAGTTTAGCATCAGTAGAATGATGTCTTTTAATAGTGGATGCAACTCAATGAATTGAAGCACAAACCCTTTCAAATGTTTATATGGCACTTGAAAACAATTTAGATATTATTCCGGTTATAAATAAGATTGACTTACCAGCAGCAGATGTAGAAAAAGTGACGAATGAAATCGTGAATTTACTTGGGTGTGATCCAAGTGAAATAATAGCAGTTTCAGCAAAAACAGGACTTAATGTTGAAGCAGTTTTGGATGCGGTTATAGAAAGAGTAAGAATTCCACAAATTATTGAAAGTGAGGACAATTTAAAAATTGAAGATAAAGAATTAAAAGCGCTTGTTTTTGATAGTCAATATGATAGTTATAGATGAGTAGTAAGTTATGTAAAAGTATTTGCTGGAGAAATAAAAAAATGAGATACACTTCATTTTTTAAATACACATAAAAAAATAGAAGCTTTAGATGTTTGATATTTTTCACCAAAATATATTTCAGACAATAAAATAGAAAATGGTTCAATAGGGTATATTGTGACTTGATTAAAGTCCATTCGTGATGCACAAGTAGGGGATACGGTTTGGAAACCGAGCAACGTTTCTGGTCCAAAAGATAAACCTGAGGATGCTGTAGCAATTGAAGGATTTAAAAAAGTGACTCCTTTTATCTACGCTTGAGTCTTTCCAATGGATACTTCAGAATATCCTGCATTTAAAGATGCGTTTGAAAAATTGATGTTAAATGATTCAGCTCTGCAAATTGAACCAGAAGTTTCTTGAGCTTTGGGACATGGATATAGATGTTGATTTTTAGGATTATTACACCTTGATATAGTAAAAGAGAGACTTTTTAGAGAGTTTGATATGGACGTTATAATAACAGCTCCACAAGTGACTTATAAAATAAAAAGACCTGGAGATAAAAGAAGTGAATATTCAAGATTTTCGCCAGTTTTAATTGAAATTTGAGATAAAACTTATACTCAAATCAATATTTCAAATCCAGAAGATTTACCTCCTAGGGAGCTTTATGAAAGCATAGAAGAACCAATTGCAAAATGTGAAATTATTACTCCAAGTGAATACATTTGACCTCTTATGCAACTTGCTCAAGAAAGAAGATGAATACTTAAAAATCAAACTTATATAGAATGAACCAGAGTAATGCTGACTTATGAGCTTCCAATGAATGAGTTAATTTGAGATTTTTATGATGAATTAAAATCACTTTCAAGTGGATATGCTTCAATGAATTATGAATTTTTAAAATATAAAGAAGATGATTTAGTGAAACTTGATGTACTCATTGCTGGAGAAAAAGTAGAAGCTCTCGCAATCATTTGTCATAGAAGTCAAGCTGCTTATTTGTGAGGAAAAATCGTTTTAAAACTCAAAGAAGTAGTTCCAAGAGCGCTTTTTGCCATTGCACTTCAAGCATCAATCTGATGAAGGGTAGTAGCAAGAGAAGATTTGTCAGCGATGAGAAAAGATGTGACAGCAAAACTCTACGGTTGAGATATTTCAAGAAAAAGAAAACTTTTAGAAAAACAAAAAGAATGAAAGAAAAAGATGAAACAATTTGGAAAGGTATCACTTCCAAGTGAAGCGTTTGTAAATTTACTTAAGAAATAAAAATGATAAAAGTCGAAAAAGCTTATTAGCTCTATTTTGAATTTGTATTTTCCCTTTAGTGATAATATCTATTCTATTTTTATTCACGGCTTAGAAAAAAATCTTTGAAAATAAAATTTACAAATTCTAAATAACTATTAAACTGAATGAGTTTTATTTTATTTATATTTTGAAAATGAATCTAATAAAAACACACGAAAATAAAATAAAAAAGAAAGCCTTTACCCTCGTAGAGCTCATTATCGTAATCACGATTCTCGCAATTCTTGCTACGATAGCTTTCATATCGTTTCAAAATTATTATAAAACCACCAGAGACTCAGTAAGAGTAAGTGATATAAAAATCATCTACGATGGACTGAGTGTCTATAAAATAAAAACTGGAAAATATCCTATGCCAGATGCAGCAGTCGATATTTCTGCTGGAAAAAATCCTCTCACCCATCAAGGAGAAATCGCAAAAGACTTAAAACAAATCATATCTCTCAACGGAAATGCTTCAGACCCAAAAGATAAAAGAAACTATATCTATGCCATTGATGTGAGAAATCAAAAATGACAACTCATGACCTATTTAGAAGAAGGAAATAATATCAAATACCTTACTCTCTTTCCTCAAATGTATGCTGAAACAAGTCCGTATAATTATACTGATAGACCGGTGTATATTTACGGAGATACTCTTGGAATTATCACTGATGAAAATAAAGTTCCTATTCAGTATACCACTACCAATTCTTGAGTAAATATTTTAGATGACGAATATTCAGATCT
>JANJUN010000051.1 GCA_024710565.1 Candidatus Altimarinota bacterium
TTCATAAACTATTTTCATTTTTTCGCCAAATTCTCATAAATTATTTCTATCAACTAAAGTTATAGAATAAGCTCTTTTTGCTATCCATCTTGAAATAGCAAGTGATAAAAAACTTCAAGTAAATCAAACTATCAGTGCGTATATAAATATTGATAGATAATTTGTAGAATATCAACTAATACTTATACCAAAAACATTTTCTACAATAAAAATTACAACGGATATTAAAGCGATAATCGCAATATTTGTAAGTAAAAACAAAAATATTCTTTTTAACATATTTTAAAAATTAATTATATTTTATTTTAAGTATCCTTTAGGCGAAGTATCCTTGTAAGGATACTATTTGAAATCTTATTTTATAGACTGAGAGTCATTTGTCAATAATCACTTTTAATTTTCTCTTGACTTTTTAGAGTAAAATTAGAATTTAAAAACATTTCTATTATTTCTAAATCATATTTCAAATTATGTCCAATAATCTCTATATCAAGCGAAAATAAATATTTTAAAAATTCTTTTACACTTTCTCTCGGAACTTTCTCTCCATCATGTAAAACATTGATGTAAAAAATATTTTCATCATCTAAATAAATACTTATTCATACTAAATCTGCTTGCATAATTGAAAGTGAAGTCGTTTCAGTATCAAAAAATACTTTTTTATAGTTTTTTAAAATATTTTTTAATTTTTCTAAATCCTCATCATTTGAGATAATTTGAACTTTTAAATTTAAATCTTTCCAAGTTTTTAAGTTTTTTTCTTCGCTATACAAAGAATTAAATTCATATCTTTTAAATAACTGCTTTACTTCATCATTTAAAATATTGTCTTTTTTAAATGTAAAATTTTCTAAATAAAAATTTTCTAGTTCTACATCTTTTTTAATAGTTGCTAGTTTTTTTGATAACATAGCTATTTCGTTTGAAGCTTTTAATTTTTCTAGAGTTTTTCCACTCAGTATAAAATCTTCATCATTTATATGTGCAAATATTTCTTCAACGGTTCCATATTTATTTATGAGATCAACTGCTTTTTTAGGTCAAAATCACTCTATTCCAGGAATATTATCTGAACTATCCCCTACAATTGCTAAATAATCTATAATATATTCTGGATTCACATCAAATTTAGTTTTAGCTAGTTCATAATCATATATTTTTTGCTTCATAGTATCATAAATCTTTACATTCGTTTGACACAAACTATACAAGTCTTTATCTCCAGAAAGTATGTAAATATCGTTATTTTTATCTTGTCATAAACTGGTTGCGAGTGTTCCAATCACATCATCAGCTTCACAGTTTGGGATTTCAATAATTTCAAAACCCATTTTAGAAATCATATCTTCAATTAAAGAAATTTGAGTTCTTAAATTGTCAGGCATTCTATCACGAGTCGCTTTATAATCAGCATAAATTTGGTGACGAAAATTATCTCACTTCGCATCTTTTATAAAAACTAAATAATCAGGGTTTTCTTTTGTTAATTGTCAAACAAAAAATTTCGCCATACCAAAAAGTGCATTTACAAAAAGTCAGTCTTTGGTTTTAAACTCTGGAATAGCAAAAAACATACGATATATAAAGCTATTTCCATCGATAAGATAAATTTTTTTCATTTTGATTTTATTAAGTTTTAACTATACTTTCATTATAGTAAAAAATAATAAATTACAAATTAACTAAAAACTTATGAATATTTTTGCAAAAATTATTACAACAACAAACAACGACATAAAAAACGAAATAATATCAACTTTTAATTTAACACTAAAAGAAAAAATAAATAACTTAGAAGTATACTCAAAACTTGAAGTAGACGCAAATATTATACTTATTTTTGGTGAAAATAATTTTGAAGATATTATAAAATATGCAAAAGAAAATTTTGAAATAGTAAAATTTTTCAATATCTGAGATGCGCTTCATTTAGATAGTTTGGATTTGAGTTTTTGAGATGTAATGATACCAAATACTTTTATCAATAAAGAAAATGAAGTGGTATTTTTAGAATATTTAGTTGATAAAAATTATGATTTGAAAAATTTCTGACTTCTTCTTAACGGAATTTGTTTGAGTTTAGAAAATGAGGTGAAAACTGAAGAAGAAATACAAGAAATTATAGAAAAATATTCAGCAGAAATATTTGATAAAGAAAGTTTCAATCTAGCAAAAGAATTAGAAAAAAATGAACTTTTAGATAAATCTTGTATTATAAAAATTATTGGAAAAGAGAGTGATTATATTAAAAATGGTGTGAATATTTTAGAAATTATGCTTTAAAAAAATACTTTCGTTTGAAAGTATTTTTTTATATTTTTTTGACCGGAGCAATTTTTATATTCATTTTTTTCACTCCACTCACTCAAAATTTTATTTCAGCCAAATCTCAATCCATAGAAATAATACTTCAAAAACCAAACTTTGGATGACTTACTCTATCTCAAATATCAAAGCTTGAAACATCATTTTCTATAAGAGTTTTTTTCACTCTAAAAACTGGTTCAGGATGATTTGAGATTCAATAATTATTTGAGAAAAAACTTGAGCTTTCACTAAAAGCATAATTTTCTAAATACTCAGGATTTATTTCTTTTATAAAGCGAGAAGCAGGATTGGTAATATAATTTCCATATTGAAATCTTTCCCCAGCCCTTGATATATAAAGTTCTTTTTTTGCTCTTGTCATTGCTACATACATAAGACGTCTTTCTTCTTCAAGTTCGTGAGGTTCTGAGAAAGTTCTCGAACTTGGGAAAAGTCATTCTTCTAGTCAAGTGATAAAAACTCTGTCATATTCTAGTCATTTTGAAGTATGAATTGTCATAAGTGTAACAAAATTACTTCCATCATCTTTATTATCCATATCAGTGAGAAGTGCAACTTCCTCAAGAAATTGAGCTAAACTATCTCGCGGATCCATTCAGTTATAAGTTGAAGCCACATTTTTTAGCTCTCTTAAATTGTCAATTCTGGCTTCAAATTCTTCCTTTGTAGCGTCAGATTTAAGATATTCTTCATATCAAATTTTCTCAACTATATAGTCAATCAAATCAGCAACTTCTAGTTTTTTTGATTTGTCCATGAGATCAAGTAATATTTCGTAAAATGCAAAAACTGATCTTTTAGCTCCAGCATTTAATTCTTCAACTTCATCAATATTTTCAAATATTTGCAAATAAGTCGCCCCAAAAGCATTTTTATACTCATCAAGTTTTGAAAGTGTAGTAGCTCCAATTTTACGAGTTGGAACATTTATAATTCTTTTTATTCAAACTACATCATTTGGATTATGAATAACTCTTAAATAACCTAAAATATCTTTTACTTCCATTCTATCGTAAAACTTCAAACCTCAAATAACTTTATATGGAATTCCCTCTATCATAAGAGCTTCTTCTAAACTTCTTGATTGCGAGTTTGTACGATATAAAATAAGATTTTCAAAATAATTAAATCATTTTTCTTTAATAATTTTTGCAATGGTACTTGCTTCAAGTCTATCAGTTGGAGCATCTATATAAACAATTTTTTCTCCAGTTTCATTATCAGTAAAGAGAGTTTTATCAAGTGAAGACTTATTATTTTTTATAACTTCATTTGCAGCATTGATAATATATTTGGTAGAACGATAATTTTGTTCCAGTTTGATAACAGTTGCTTCTGGGTAATCTTTTTTAAAATTGATAATATTTTTCATATCAGCTCACCTCCAAGAGTAAATACTTTGCCAATCATCTCATACTAC